>JAKQHY010000114.1 GCA_029555965.1 Chloroflexota bacterium
GTCGTCGGGGTAGCGCTCGGTGTCGTCGTGGGCGGGTGTATCATGAGCGGCGGCAGATAGAGCGGCAGTCCGGCGTATACAGTATCGCCGGACATACAGTTCGCCTGGCGGATCGCGTCGGGGGTTGTGCCATACCGTTGCGCCAGCGCAAAGAGGGTATCGCCGGCCTGGACGATGACAAGCCGCCAGCTCGGCGGCGGTCCACAGGGAATCGGCGTAGCTGTCGCGAAGGCCGTGGCCGGCAGGTAGAGCAGCGTGCCGGGCGCAAGTTCCATAGTGGTGAGACAATTCGCCTGCATCAGGGCGTAGACGTTGATGCGCGCCAGACGCGCCAATATCACCAGCGTATCGTCCGGTTGCATGGTGTAAGCAATCCATCCCTCCGGGTAAGGGCAAGGGGAACTTTCTGGGGTGGTCGGCGTAGCGGCGGGGGATGTTCCAGCCTGAGGGGTGTCGGTGGGCGGCGGCGTTCCCGGCTCAAGCGTGAAGGTGGCGGGCGCCAGGGTGGGATAGAGAGTGATGCGCGGCGTGCCGGCCGGCTGGGTGGCGTAGGGGATTAGCATCGCCGAATCGGTGGCGGCGAGGAGCACGCTGCCCAGGATCATCCCCAACATCAACAGTCCCGCAAGGAGAACGCCTCCTAACCGATAGATGGATTGGCTGTTCATAGATTACTTACTTTCATCCGCCGGCAAAATGAAGGTGAAGATGCTGCCGGAACCGGTGCGACTTTCCACCCAAATACGCCCCCCGTTGGCTTCTACCAGGGTTTTGGCGATGGCCATCCCGATGCCGGTTTCTCCCATTCCCTGTACCAGCGCCTGGCGCGCCCGGTAGAAGCGGCGGAAAACACGGGGGTAGTCTTCCGGCGCAATCCCGCTGCCGGTGTCCACCACCGAGATGCGGATGTAGTCGCCGTTTTCATCGCCGGTGTGCTGGGTGGCCCGGACGATCACTTGCGAGCTTTCTTTGGAGCAGAGCGCCGCGTTGGAGAGCAGGCGCAACATGATCTGGTACAAGCTATCGCGGTCGGCGCGCACCAACGAGAGTTCGGGAGGCAGGTCGAGTTGGACGGCGAGCTTGCGCTCGCGGAAGCGTGCGGCCAGGCCCATGATGGCCTCTTCAATGATTTCGATCAGATTAACAAACTGCGGCGACAACTCAATGGGCCGGCTGTCCGGCGAGGTGGTGGTGATCAGATCGTTGAGCAACTGCCCCATGTGTTCAACATTGGCTTTGACCCGTTCCAGGAATTGCTGTTGCATTTCGGTGAGGATACCGGCCTGTTCCCCCAGCAGGAGGTCGGTGTAACCGGTGATGGCCGTCATAGGCGTGCGGAATTCGTTGGCAAGGCCGACGATCGCTTCCTGGCGCTCGGCCGCGCTTTCCGTGGTACGTAGGGTAATCACCACGCCCCGTGGGACGCCATCCATGCCGGTCAAGGAAACCAGATCGGCGTCCACAATTTCGTCAAACTCTTTCAGGGTGAGGTGTACCCGTCGGCGCATCTCGGTTTTCTGGGAGAGCAGTTCGTCAATGGACTTGGCCCAGGTGGGATCAGGGTACGCGCCGTCAATCGGCATCCCCATAACATCGCCTTGCGGCAGGCGTAGCATCCGGCGGGCCAGCACATCCGCCTGGATAATCTGCCCATTTTCATTGGTGACTACCAGGCCCAATGCTGAGTTCTGTTGCGCCTGCTGGAGATCGTGGAGCGCGGTCCCTAAATCTTGTTGGGCTTTTTGCAGTTTCAGTTGGATTCTTTCCTGGGCGTCTTCCGCGATGTCTAGTTGGGCTTTCAAGTCGCTGAACTCCGCCGCGATGCGGTTGCGGTCGTTCAGCAACATTTCACGATCGCGCGATAGTTCACGCACTTCACTCTGCCAGAAAGATAGTTCCGTGGCAGTAACCGCTTTGTCGCCTTGGAGTTCCAATTCGTGGTTGAGACGTTGGATTTCCCGGTCGCGGTAGGTGATTTCTTGCGTCAACGTCTCCAGGCGTTGGTTCAGAGTTTCTTTTTCTTGCCGGAGGTGGGCGAGGTCGGCGGTGGGCGCTTGTTCGGCTTCCTGGCCCCGGATGCGTTCGAGGAGCGAGCGGTCTTTGCCCTGAGCGCGGGCGCGGGTGATGGCCGCTGCCAGTAATGCCGCTGTAAGTTTTTGCCCGGCCAGGTCTTCCCGCTGCCACGCGCGGCCGCTTTCGGGGTTGCCAAGCAACAGGAGACCTAGTTGTTGGTTGTCGAGTTGTAGCGGCAGGACGGCCAGTGGGCCGGCGCCGGTGAACCCGAGCCGGCGGTACAACACGGCCAGCCAGGGGTAGTTGGCCGGCGGCTGGACCAGGATGGCCTGCTGGGTCGTGCGCGATTCGTAGAGGGCGGGATAGTCGCCCAACGTCAGGAGCGGGGCCTCGATCTGGGCCGCATTGGGCGGGTGGACGGCGGCCACCCGCAATTGCATCGCCTCGTTTTCTACGGGCAGGGCGACGGCGCACATTTCCGATTTGAGCAGCCGCGCGAGCTTGGAGGAGGCCAGCATCAGCGCGATATCCATGTCGCGGCCGGATTCGACGCCCTGTAGCATACCGACCAATTCGCCGCCGTCCGGCAATGACACTGGCGGGCGCACACTGCGCAGGGTGGTCACTCTGTAAATCTGCCGGTACGCAAGGATAGACAGCAGAGGGTAGGCTACCAGGGAGGTCAGCCGTTGCCAGCCGGAGAAGTGCCACTGTGTTTCCGGCCAGAAGAGTTGCATGAGGTGGCCGACTCCCCAGAAGAAGAAACTGCCGGCGGCCCATTCCCAATCGGCGGGGCGCAGGATGACGGCCAGCGTCAGGGACAAGCCGGCGGCGGCCAGGCTGAGACCTTCCCAAACCGCCGCCCCCGACCAGCTATTGAACGCGCTCCCGGCGGCCTGGAGGTCAGGCCAGATAACGGCATGATAGCCGTAAAAGATGAAACTCAACAGCAACAATCCTATCAGCCCGCCGGTCTGCCAGCGGTGGGGGCGGGCGCTGAAGACGGCAGCCCACAGCCCCAGCAGGATACCGCCAAAGGCCAACCAACGTTCCAGCGGGGGGATAAGCTGGACTGGGTCTATGACGGATACGCTGCCCAGTAGCGCCACACCCATCAACGTCAAACGCCCGGCCAACAACCCGGCGATGCACCAAAACCAACGGTCAAGCAAGGGGGACTTGCTTCTTCGCGCGGTCAACACCGGGAGCAGCGATTGCTGTAACGCAAAGAGTGTCACTAGAAAATATACCAGGTCGCCGGGGGGGTGTGTGAGCAAACTTATGGCTTCGATCAGTATCTTCATTCTCTATTCACCCATTCATCAACGGATTTAACGGTTCCCTGGTTATTGCGGGCGCTAAATTCGTCGCGATCTTGGAATTAGCATGTGCTTGATCTATGCACAATTATAGAGCAAAGGAACTCCATGACAAGGGACAAGGACATAACCAGGGCGTTGCAGTTGTGGGTCTAAAGACCGCGTAGAGAGTACCCCGCGTTCCGCCCCGATAGGGTGCAGGGCAATCGCATTTGGAGAGCTTTGTTCCGCTGCGCTGCCTGTTGTGCCGCTAAAGCGGCGTTTTTAGGAGGTATTTTTGTGGCGGGGCGAAGCCCCGCCACAAAAATACTCCTTTATCCCCGGCCTTTAGGCCATCAATGGGTCAAATGTGATAGCCCTGCGATGGTGTGTTGATTGTATTTCGGTCGTCTCAGCCTGTGGTATAATTAGTGAAGGTTTCGTTTTCTTTTTTAAGGGAATCTGTCACTCATCGGCAGTTCACCAGCGGTTGGATGTCAATGTCACCGCAGGGATTGGGGATTAGGGATTGGGATAGTCCAATCCCTAATCCCTACTCACTATTCTCAGAGGAATGAATATGTTGGCGAGAAAGTATTTGCGGATTGCTTTAGGGCTATGGTTGTGGCTGTTGTTGGCGCCGCCGGCGTTCGCGGCGGATGCGTATGACCCTGGCCCGAATTTATTTTCAACTTTGACCAATCCAGATTACATCTGCCCGGAACAAATAACACGCCGAACGCCGCAGTTGTGTCCTACCTACAGTCGCGGCGCGCGCCGGACGCGGCTGGAATATCTGCGGGCGCAGCTCCCCAATCCATTGCCGCGGTTGGATGTGGAGGAGATTAAAGCGCCCGATGATGCAATCACCCCGTACACATTTGCCTATGTACGCCCGCTGCCCGCGCCCACTTACCGTCACCCGGAAGAGGCCGCCGTGGAACTGCCGCCTATCCGTGAATTCCTGGCGGGGGATAACTGGGTCACGGTTGAGGGCGAGTTGGAATATAACGGCGAGCGATGGTATAAGATCAATCCCGACGAATACATCAAGGCGGAACATCTCTCTATCGCCAACCCCTCCCGTTTCAGTGGCGTGACGCTGAACGAACCACCGGCTTACCCCTTCGGGTGGATTAACCGAGAGGTGACGCCTGCCGTAGAGCCGGGGGGACAATCCCATGAGAGCAGCATACTGCGGCGCTACGAACTTATCACCATCTTTGCTGAAGTGTTGGTGGGCGAGCAGATGTGGTATATGGTGGGTCCAGATCGGTGGGTGGAACAATCCTACACATCGCGGGTGGATGTGGACCCCCGCCCGGAAGGTGTCGGCCCGGATGAGAAATGGATCGAGGTCAATACTTACGAGCAAACCCTGGCGGCCTACGAAGGAGATCGCATGGTGTTTGCCACGTTGGTTTCCACCGGGCGATCAGATACCTGGACGCCGGACGGCCTGACGCGCATCTGGGGCAAATTACGCAGCACGCCTATGCAGAATCGGGAAGTCGGGCCGGAAAGCGAGGCATGGTATTACTTAGAGGACGTGGAGTGGACGCAGTATTTTAATGCTGCCTACGCGCTCCATGCGGCGTATTGGCACAATGCGTTCAGCTTCACCCGTAGTCATGGCTGCGTTAACCTTGCGATCCAGGACGCCAAATGGCTGTTCGGATGGACGACCCCGTATGTCCCGGAAGGCGTCAAGACTGCGTACAGCAGCGAGGGCGCGCCGGGGACGTGGGTGTGGATTCACAAGACCGGCCCCCTACCAGAGACGGAATAAGAGTCAATCATTCCGTATGGACAAAACGTAAAACGTGAGACCCTTACTGTCAGATCGCCACTTTTCAGGTTTTACGAACACGGATAACCGGAGTTGAAGGATGCCACTCACCCCAGAGTTGTTAACTGACCTGGCGGCTCATCGTGAAGATGGGCCGTCATTGCTGTTGGCATGGTTCGCAGCGCATGCCCGCGATCTCCCCTGGCGGCATGAGCGCACGCCGTACCGGGTGTGGGTGGCGGAGGTGATGCTCCAACAGACCCAGGTGGAAACAGTCCGCGATTATTACCGACGCTTTATGGCACGCTTCCCCACCGTAGAAGCCCTGGCGGCGGCAGAATTGGAGGACGTGCTCAAGGTGTGGGAAGGACTGGGGTATTACAGCCGCGCCCGCGCGCTGCATCGCGCTGCGCAGGTGGTGCTGCACGACTATGGGGGACAACTACCGTCCGAGGCGGCGGCGCTGCGCAAACTGCCGGGGATTGGGGCGTACACAGCCGGCGCGATTGCCAGTATTGCTTTTGGCATCCCGGCGCCGGCGGTGGATGGCAACGTGCGTCGGGTGCTTTCCCGTGTGCTGGCCCTCCCCGCGCCGGCTCCCGCCGAATTGGAAGAGGCCGTGCGCATTCTGATGCCGGAAGCTGCCCCCGGCCCGTTCACCGAGGCGCTGATGGAGCTGGGGGCGACGCTCTGCCGACCCGCCGCGCCGCAGTGCGAGGCATGTCCCTGGTGTGGTTGGTGCCGCGCCTATCGGATGGGCGATCCAACGCAGTTCCCTGCGCCCAGGCTGCGCAAGGCCGTCCCGCACTATGATGTGGCTGCCGCGGTCACGGTGCGGGAGGATGGGCGGGTGTTGGTGGCCCGCCGCCGTCCGGGGGATATGCTCGGCGGCATGTGGGAGTTTCCCGGCGGCAAGCGCCAGACAGGGGAAACGCTCCCAGAGGCGCTGCGCCGCGAGTTGCAGGAAGAAATGGCGATAGACATCGCCGTGGGCGAGCAGTTAACGGTGGTGAAGCACGCTTATACGCATTTTCGCATCACGTTGTACGCCTTCGCGTGCCGATGGGTCGCGGGCGTTCCCCAATGTCTCGCCTGCGACGCTTTCCAGTGGGCGACGCCGGCGGAGATGCAAGCGTTGCCGATGGCCGTCACCGACCGCAAGATCGCAGCGGTGGTGGAAACGTGGCTCGCGTCCGGCGCGGCTACGCTTCCCGCTGCGGCAACCATACCGTAAACGTACACCCCTGACCTACTACGCTGTCCAGGGTGATGCGTCCGTCATGGAGGGTTACAATCTCCTTGCAGATGGCCAGGCCCAAGCCGGTGCCGGCAGCCTTACTGGTCTGACCGGCTTGGCCTCGAAAGAACCGGTTAAACAGGTGGGGGAGTTCCTCTTCGGCAATGCCGGGGCCGGTATCTTGCACGCTGAACGTTACCCAGGGCCGTTCTTCAGCCTCGACGATGGCTGTGTGCAGCGAGACTTCGCCGCCAATCGGGGTGTAGTTCATCGCGTTGGTCAACAGGTTGGTGGCAACTTGTTCGATGAGGCGGGGGTCGGCCTGCGTGGGCGGCAAATTCGCGGCGGTCTGTAGCTGCAAGCGCAAGCCCCGTTCGGCGAACAGTTTCTCCCGGTCGTTGAACAGGGTCGAGAGCAGTTGGTTGAGGTCGGTCGGTTCCAGCTTTGCCGTCGTCTTGCCCAAATCCAGCCGTGAAATGTCCAGCAGCCCCTCAATCAGCGTTTGCAGCCGTCCGGTCTCGCGGGAAAGGCTTTCGAGATAGGTCTCGCGCCGTTCCACCGGGCAGTTGGCGAGTAGCCCCAGATAGAGCCGGATGCTGGTCAGGGGGGTGCGCAATTCGTGGCTGACGTTGCTCAGAAATTGGGATTTAGCGCGATCGGCGGATCGTGCTTGCTCCAAAGCCTCGCGCAACTCGGCCGTCAGGTGCTCCAACTCCTGTTGATAGCGATCCCGCTCTGCGATGAGCTGTGCTCGTTCCAACACGCGCTCCACCACCACCATGATCTCGTCCATATCGTGGATGGGCTTGGTGACGTAATCCCACGCGCCGCGCCGTATGGCCGAAATTACATCTTGCAACACCCCCGTGCCAGAAACGACCACGACCGGCATGGTTGGCTGTTCTTCTTTGAGTGTGGTCACGACTTCCAACCCATCCACATAGGGCATTCGCAGATCTACTAATACCAGGTCAAAATGCGCGGCGCGCGCTTTTTCCAGCCCTTCTCTGCCATGCGCGGCCATTTCTGTCTCGTACCCACATTCTTCGAGGTAATCGGATAGCGCGCGCCGGATCCAGAGTTCGTCGTCAATGATTAAGATGCGAGTCGTCATAATCTCCTCCACTTGTTTCCAGCTACTCTATTGTTAAAAATGGGCTGGCAGTTCAATGACAAATCGGGCGCCGCCTTCATCACCCGGTTCACTCCAGATTTGCCCGTGATGGCGTTCCACAATGATAGACCAGCACAACCATAGCCCCAGGCCACTGCCTTCCCCGATGGCCTTGGTGGTGAAGAAAGGTTCAAACAAATGCTGCCGGACTTCTTCCGGGATGCCCGGCCCGTTATCCTCTATTTCCAGCCGGAACCACGGGAGGCTGCCCGGCAACAAAGCGGTGCGCACGATCAGGCGCGGTGTACGCGCCGCGTCGGTGTGGGGTGGGATGAATTGCTCGGCTATGGCCTGGGCGGCGTTGCGCACCAGGTTGAGGAGCACTTGTTGAATTTGCTGCCCGTCACAATTCAATTCCGGCAGGCCCGGCGCAAGAAGTAGTTGGATGTCAAAGTTTCGAAAGTCGTATTGCTTTTTCAGATCATAGTCGGTCGCTGCCAGGTCCAGCGTACGTGTGATCAGTTCATTCAAATCATGGGGGGCCATATTGGAGCTGGTGCGCCGGGAAAAGCTCAACAGGTCGGAGACGATCTTGGCGGCGCGTTGTCCTGTCTGTCGGATACCTTCCATATAGCCGATAAGCTCGCGCGCTTCCAGGTAAGCTCCCAAAGCATCCGGATCAACGCCAAAGGCTTTCAGATGCCGCCGCGTTGCGTCGCGGCGCGTGTCTAGCGCCATCTGCAAAATCTGAGCGCTCTGCATCATGGCCCCTAAGGGGTTGTTGATTTCGTGGGCGACGCCGGCGGCCAGCCCGCCAATGCTCGCCATTTTGGCCGATTGCAGCATCATTTCTTCCATCTGCACCCGACGGGTTGCATCGTCAATGCGCAGCACTACACCTTCGATGTGATTGGCAATCAGCGGATATACAGCGATATCCTGGTAAACGACGCCATGGGCTGTTTCCAGGAATTCGCGCGGCTGAAACACTGCTGTGTGTTGCGCGATGACCCGATCAAACAACACCCGGTAACGGTTCAAAGCGGGGCAGGCCGTCCACACGTTCTGCCCAATCATCTGCGCTGCCGATTGCCCGGTCAAATGGGTCATAGCTGGATTCCACAACAACACCTGGCCGGCCGGATTCAACGCGATCATGGCGGAGGGGGTAGAGTCGGTGATGTTTTGCAGCAGATGCTGGACTCGTAGACGCTCGGTAATGTCCCAAAACATAGCGACCATGCAGCCGGGCGAAGTCTGAAAGGCGTACACTTCAAACGCCCCGGCCATGCCGTTTTCATCGTAGGTGATCTGGCTGGTCTGCCAGGGAATCCCGGTTGCCGCCTGCCGATACCGCAGTGGAACTTCAGTGGCGGTCAGGGCAGGGAAGGCTTCTTCGAGAGTTTTGCCGACAAATTGTTGATTTTGGACGCCGAGGATTTTATCGGCAGCCGGATTGGCGCCGATGAACACCAGGCGGTCGTCCGCTTCCAGGCGATACATGTGCATCCCCATCGGGCTGGCCTCGAAGACATTGCGAAAGCGCGCTTCGCTGTCCCGCAGCGCCATTTCCGCTTGAATTTGCGCCGTGACGTCTTCCACCGTCGCAATGATGCCGTCGAACGCTCCCGTTTCGGTGAAGAACGGCGCGGCATTGATGGCGAGCAGCACGCGCCGCCCGTCCGTCCATTCAATGGCATGTCGCACACCAAACACCGGCTGGCGGGTCCGCTGCACCACCGCGAAAGGCAATTGCTCTTCCAAGAAAGGCCCGCCGTCATAAGCCGTGATACGCCAGGTCGGCGCGTCGTAAGTGCGCTGGCTGATCTCCGTCTTGGTCAGTCCTAAAATTTGTGTGGCGCGCAGATTTGCAAAAACAATCTGACCGGCGGCATCTACCAGGGTAATGCCCACCGGGCTGGTTTCCATCACCCGATCCAGCAAGGCGGCGCTATTTTCCCAATGACTTGACGATAGCATCTCAAGGTATTCCTTGCGGCAGCATAATGACAAAGCGCGCGCCGCCTGTTTCGGGGATCTCCAGGGTGATGTGGCCCTTGTGCCGTTCCACGACGATGGCCCAGCACAGCCACAGGCCCATGCCAATGCCTTCTCCCACCTCTTTGGTGGTGATGAACGGCTCGAACAGGTGCGCCCGTTGCGCCTCCGGGATGCCGGGGCCGTTGTCCTCCACCTCCAGCCGCGCCCAACGGTCGGAGCTGCCCGCCACCGCCCATGGCAGTGTGCGCAGGCTCAAACACGGGCGATAACCTGATGAACCGCCGGATGTTTTTTTTGCACCCATGGCGTGGGCCGCATTGCGCAATAAGTGGAGGATCACTTGTTGAATTTGCTGCCCATCGCAGTTCACCTCGGGTACATTATCCGCCAACGCTAACACCACGTCTATGTTGCGGAAATCGTAGCGCTGGTTCAGGTCATAATCCGTTGCACTCAACGCCAGCGTTTGCTCTAACAGGCGGTTGAGGTTGTGCGGGGCAATGCGTGAGGCGCTGTGGCGCGAAAAACTTAACAGGTCGGCGACGATCTTCGCGGCGCGCGCGCCGCTGTCGCGGATGCCGGAGAGATATTCCCGCAACCGGCGCGTTTCCAGGTAGTGCGCCAGCGCGTCAGGGTTTATGCCGGCCGCAACCAGGCGATCGCGCGTCAACGGGCGTTGGGTGTCCAACGCCATTTCCAGGACTTGCGCGCTTTGCATCATAGCGGTCAGCGGGTTGTTGATCTCGTGCGCGACGCCGGCTGCCAGGCTGCCCACGCTCGCCATTTTGGCCGATTGGAGCATGGCGGCTTCCGCCTGTTTGTGGGTCGTAATGTCACGCGAGATACCGAAGGTGCCGACAATGGCGCCGGTTTCGTCGCGCAAGGGCATTTTGGTGCTCAGCACCCACGAGACACTGCCATCGGGCCAGGTTTCTTTCTCCTCAATGCCTACAACCGGTTCGCCGGTGCGGATGATTTCCTGTTCGTCATGATAGGCTTGTTGCGCGTGTTCCTCTGAGAAAAAGTCGAAGTCGGTCTTGCCGAGCGCCTCCTCCGGGGCGTCCAGGCCAAATCGTTGTGCTTGCGCGCGGTTCATGCGGATAAAACGACTTTCCCGGTCTTTGAAATAGATATGATCGGGGGTGGTGTCCATCAGAGTGCGCATCAACGCCTGTTCTTGCGCCAGCGCCTCGGCGGTGCGCCGATGCCCGGTGATTTCGTGTTGCAGCTCGGCAGTGCGCTCGGCGACGCGCTGTTCGACTTCCGCATAGGCTGCTTGCAACTCGCGCTGAGCGGCGCGTTGCGCATCCCACAGCAGGGCGCCTTTTATCACGCTGCTGAGGATACTGCTCAGGATTTCGTAAATGTGGATGTCCCGCACTCGCACATCGGCGGCCAAAACCCCGAATCCCAACAACTCTTCGCGGAAATTCAGCGGGTAGATCAGCAAGGTGCATTGTTTTGCGGGAAAGAAGGTTGCCGGTAGCAACTGCCGGGCCGGGAAAAGTGTCTCAGTCGGGACGAACTGCCCACTTTCAGGAATCGTGCCGGCCAACAACCGCGCCTGCGTGGCGTCGGCGTACAGCGCCAGATAGGCCGCCGGAATACCCAGATGGGGCAGTCTGTCCGCCAACTGCACTACCAAATCGGTAAGGTTGAACGTTGCCAGCAACGTCTGCACCAGATAGCGAAAATCGGCGCGATGCAGTGCCGAGAATTCAAGCGGGTCCGCCGTTTGTGGGGAGGCTGTGGCCGCCGGGCAACCGCAGGATGCCCGCACGACCAGCTCTGTCGCCAACTCCACCTGGGTAGGAACCGCTTCGTGGCGCAGTAACGCCAACGCGGTTTCCACCGCCTTCACCCCCAACTGTTCCACCGGTTGCCTCACCGTCGTCAGGGCAGGCATGACATAGCGGCTTTCCGGGCTATCATCAAAACCGACCACCGCAATGTTGGTCGGGATGGCGTCCCCCCGCGCCTGTAACTCTTCCAGCAAGGGGATCGCCATGTAGTCGTCTACCGCGACGATGGCTTCCAGGTCGCGCCCTGGCTGCAAGCGCCGCTCGTTCAAAAACAAGTCAATGACGGCGCGGGGATGTTGGTAATAGGTGCTGGGCGCGACCAGGCGTAAATCCACTGGCAGCCCATGATCCATCAACGCCGCGCCATACGCTTGATAGCGCACGTCGGCCTCTTGCAGTCCTCCCGGTTTGGGGACGAAGGCAATGTGGCGGTAGTGGTGCGTTTCAATGAGATGTGAGACCAGGGTATACATCCCCTGGTAATTATTGACGCCTACACTGGGGATGCCCTGCAACACCGGCCCTACGCTGACCAAAGGCAGCCCGACATAGTGTCGGCAAAACGCCAGCATCGCCTCCTGCGTTAATCCCATACCCAGGGTGCCGGCGACCACGATGATGCCGTCCACGGTCTCCGCGTTAGCGAGGGTATAAACGGCATTGGTTTGCGCCGCATACGGGCGCTCCGTGCCCAACCGCTGTCCCACAAAGCACAGCAGGTTGACATCCAGGCGGCGCGCGCAAGCGGCCATGCTCGTCCAGAGGGTGTGTTGATAGCTGTATTCCAGGCTATCCAGCAATACCCCGATGGTGGGGCGCGGCGGATGAATGTATACGGCGGTCTCACTCATAGACATTGTTCGCGGTCTCAATGACCCATCGCCATTGTGTCTTTGCGTGTGGCTGGCGGTCGAAATCAATGATGTGCTCTACAGGTATCCTATAATGATTTAGTATTGAAGTCAAACCCCCTAAAGGCGCAATGCGCCTTGCAACACCACCACCGCCTGCCCGACGAGTTCCACGCGGTCTGCGCCGGCGAGCCGCACCGTCAACTCGCCGCCGCGCGCCGACGCCTGATACGCGCGCATCTCCGACTTCCCTAGCCGTTCCGCCCAGTAGGGCGTGAGCAGCGTGTGCGCCGAGCCGGTGACGGGGTCTTCGTTGATGCCCACCCACGGCCCGAAGTAGCGCGAGGTGAAATCGTAGGGCGGATCGCCGGCCGCCGTGACCATCAGGCCGCGATAGCCCGTCATGCCAGGCGCGTTGACCAGCGCGGTGAAGTCGGGGCGCAGCGCGCGCACCGTTGCCGCGTCCGCGAGGCGCAGCAGCAGGCTGCGGGACTTGTCCCCGCGCGCCGCCTCCACCGCCGCAGTCACGCCCAAGGTCGCCAGCACGTCCTCCGGCGCGGCGCAGGGAATCACCTGGTTGCGCGGGAAGTCGAGCACGATCCCCTCGGCAGATCGTCGGGCGATGAGGTCGCCGCTCAACGTCTCAAACGTCACCGCGTCGGCCCGCACGCCGACTTCCATGAAGAGCGCCGCCGCCGTGCCCAACGTCGCGTGGCCGCACAGCCGCACTTCCGTCGCCGGGGTGAACCACCGCAGCGAGAAGCGCGTGCAGTCGGCCCACGGCGCGTCCGCCAGCCGCCGCACAAACGCCGTCTCCGACAGATTCATCTCCAGCGCGATGGACGCCATCAGCGCGTCCGGCAAGGGTTCATCCAGCAGGCACACCGCCGCCGGGTTGCCTTTGAAAGCCGTCGCCGTAAAAGCATCTACCTGATACAAAGGAATTGTCTTGATGGTCATTGTGTCCTCCTGAAAATTGGTAATAAGTAATGGGTTATGAGTAATGAGTGAATTTACGCATAACTTATTACTTATTTCTCATTACTCATTTCCTATCACCCGCCACTCTTGTTCCAGAATGCCGTAAATTAGCGTGTCCCACCAGCGACCTTTGAACCACTCGTTCTCGCGCATCCGACCCTCGTACTGCATCCCCACCTTTTCCATCACCCGCGCCGAAGCCGCATTGCCGGCCACGCAGCGCGCCCAGATGCGATGGACGTTGAGGTCGTCGAAGCCGAAGGCCAGCAGCGCGCGCGCCGCTTCGGTGGCGAGACCCTGCCCCCACAGGTCCGGCGCGATCTCGTAGCCGATGTCGGCTTCCACCGCGTCGAGCGTCTGCCGGCGGATGCCGCACGAGCCGATCAGCCGGTCTTCCGCCCGCAGCATCACCGCGAACTGAAACTTGATGCGCGGCCGCGCCGTCTGCCACTCGATCAACTTCTTGAGGAACGCGCGCACGTCGCGTGGGCTGCGCTTCTCCCATTCGTAATAGCGCAGATAGCGCGGATCGGATTGATACGCCAGCACCGCCGGCCAATCCTCGGCGGTATATTCACGTAAATATAAACGCGGGGTTTCTAGTTGCAAAGGTGGCTCCCTTGAAGATAGCCACAGAGTACACAGAGCACACAGAGAAAAAAGAGAAACTTTGTGCCCTTCGTGTCCTTTGTGGTGAAAATTTTTATCTAACTTGTCCCGCGCCAGTCCATCTTCCATCCCACCAGCCAGAGGAAGGCGACGGCGAAAGCAATGAGCACGCCCAGGTCGAGCCAGAGGTGGAGTGTGACCGGACCGAGGATCACTTGGCGCAGTGCCGAGGCGGCATACGTCGCCGGGCTGAAGCGCCCCAGGACGAGGAAGATGCCCGGCAGCCGCTCCGGCGGGACGGCCACCGGCCCTAGCCCAGCCAATACGAGCGTGACCAGCAGACTCGATGAGCCGCCCTCATGCGGATCGCGCACCGTCACGCCGATGAACGCGCCGAGTCCCGCCAGCGACAGGGCGCAAACCAGGACGACGATCAGCAACAGGGG
>JAKQHY010000124.1 GCA_029555965.1 Chloroflexota bacterium
CCGGCGCAACTGGCGCAGTACAATATCCCCGGCGCGGCGGTGGCGGTGGTGGCGGATGGGCAGGTCGTCTTTGCGCAGGGATATGGGTATACCAACAGCGAGACGCGCGCGCCGGTCGTCGCCGAGAAGACGCTGTTTCACATCGGCTCCGTGACCAAGCTGTTCACATGGACGGCAGTGATGCAGTTGGTGGAGCAGGGGAAGCTCGATCTCGACGCCGACATCAACACTTACCTGTCGGCCATCCAGTTCCCGCCGACGTTCTCGGAGCCGATCCGGCTGAAGCATTTGCTCACGCACACCACGGGCCTCGAAGACCGCCTGAGCAACCTGCTGCGCATCAATCGCTACGACGGGCTGGCGCTGGAAGACTACATCGTCCGCCAGCAGCCGACGCGCGTCTGGCCGCCGGGTGAACTCATTGGCTATTCCAACTATGGCGGCGCGCTGGGCGGCTACATCGTTCAGGAAGTGTCTGGTATTTCTTACGAGCAATACGTAGAAGAAAACATCTTTGCGCCGCTGGGAATGCAACGCAGCAGCGTCCGCCGGCCGGTGGCGCCGGAGTTAGAGGCCGATGTGTCGTGGGGGCACGTCGGGGGGCCAGTGGGGGTGATACCACTGATTGAATATTTCCCTGCTGCGCCGATGGTGGGCGTCAGCGCGACTGTCACGGATATGGCGAAGTTTATGATCGCGCAGTTGCAAAAGGGGCGGTATGGAGACCGGCGGATTCTGGCCGAAGAAACGGCGGACATGATGCAGCAGCAGCAGTTCACCCACGATCCGCGCCTGCCGGGCGTCACGTATGGCTTCGTGGAATGGCAGCGCAACGGGCGGCGCATCCTCTGGCACAGCGGCAGCACGCCGACATTCCAGGGCGTGTTGACCTTGCTGCCGGAAGATAACGTGGGCATCTTCGTGATCTACAACCGCAAAAGCGGGCGCACCGAAGTCGGCAAGCTGCTCCGCGACGAATTTTTGGACACCTTCTATCCCGTTGTCATTGAGACGCCGCAGCCGCTGGCGGGCTACCGCGAGCGCGCCCAACGGTTCGCAGGGGATTACCACGAGAGCCGCTGGGCGTACACCACCGCCGATCGGTTCATCTATATGCTGACGCGTTATTACGATGTGACCGCCAATCCTGATGGCACGATTGAGTTTATGGGGGCGACTTACGTTGAAACGGCGCCGTTGTTTTTCCACGAAGTGGGCGGACAGGGGACGTTGCTGTTCCGCGAGGATGCGCAGGGGCGGATCACCCACGGCTTTTACGATTACGATCCGCACAAGGTCTTCATCAAACTGGCCTGGTACGAAACGCTGGACTTTCATTTAACGGTAATGGGCGCGTGTATGGTCGTTTTCCTGGCAATGGTGTTCGTCCGGCTGCCGGGCCAGGCGAATCATCACGAACTACGCGCCCTGCTGCGCTGGGGCAGCCTGACCGCCGTAGTTTATCCCCCCGCCATGCTTTTCATCGGCTTCAGCCGGATTATTTTACCACTGCCCGACGTGACATTCCTGGCGCCGCTATTCGTGGCGGCGCTGTGGCTGGCGCTGGGCGCGTCGCTGGTAGGAATGGCGCTGGCGTGGCGGAGGGGGGTGAATCGCTTGCACACAACGTTGTTGGCGCTCGCCCTGGGGGTTTTTATGGTGTGGTTACAGCACTGGAATTTGTTGGCATTGTGGCACTTTTGAAAAGACATGGTTCGATGTGGTACAATACGGGACAATATCAAGCGGGAAGCGCTTAGCGGACAACGCCGTTTGGCTTCCCGGTGGTTTTAATGAGGAGACATATACATATGGATTGGGATAGTATGCCATTATTGCCGAACGATATGTTCGACGAATATGACAACGATCACGAGGGAGGCCCGTTTGAGGCCATTATTTTGCCCTTTCGCGATTTGGTTGTCTACCCCCAGATGGTCACGCCGCTCTACGTGGCCCAGGACGCCTCGTTGGAAGCGTTGGAAGTCGCCGTTCAAGAAGATTGGCCGCTGATTGTGGCAGCGCAGAAAGATTCGGAAAACGAGGACTACCCGACAGGCGATGATATTTTCTGGGTCGGTTGTGAGGTGATGATCGCGCGTTCAATACGGTTGCCCGACGGCGGCAGCAGCGCCATCGCGCAAGGCGTCCAGCGCGTGCGGATCGTCGAGTTTGCCCAGGAAGAGCCGTACATTGTGGCCGTGGTCGAGCCGCTGGAGGAGATAACAGAAGAGAGTTCCCTGGTCGAAGCGTTGACGCGGGCCGTGTTGACGATGTTCGAGAAGGCCGTCCAACTGAATCATGCACTTCCCGAAGAGGCTTATATCTATGCCATGAACCTGCATGCCCCCGGTCAGTTGGCGGATTTGGTGGCACAGATGATCAATCTGACATTGGAACAGCGCCAAGATTTGCTGGAAACACTGAACGTTACCGAACGGCTGCAAAAAATCAGCACATACCTGGCGCACGAACTGGACGTGCTGGAATTGGAGAATCAGATTCAGACCAGTGTCCAGGAAGAAGTGGACAAATCGCAGCGGGAATACTACTTGCGCGAGCAACTGCGCGCCATTCAGCGGGAATTGAGCGAGAGCGACATTTTCACCCGCGATGTGACCCGGCTGCAAGAAGCTTTTGAACAGGCGGAATTGCCTGACTATGTGCGTCAACGCGCGCAAGAAGAACTGGGACGCCTCGCTACGATGCCGGCCATGGCCCCGGAGATCGGGATCATCCGTACCTACCTGGATTGGCTATTGGAATTGCCCTGGGCCAAAGTCACCGAAGACAATCTGACCCTCCGCCACGCCGAGAAAATCCTGGAATCGCAGCATTATGGTCTGCCCAAGGCCAAAGAGCGCATCCTGGAATACATCGCCGTGCGCAAACTGGCGCCGGATAAGAGCCGCAGCACCATCCTGTGCTTTGTCGGGCCGCCCGGCACGGGGAAAACGTCGCTGGGGCGCTCGATTGCCGAGGCGCTGGGGCGGGAGTTCGTGCGCGTTTCGTTGGGTGGCATCCGCGACGAGGCCGAGATTCGCGGACACCGGCGCACCTATATCGGTTCGCTGCCAGGCCGGATCATCCAGACGATGAAGCGCGCCGGCAGCATCAATCCGGTGTTTATGCTGGATGAGGTGGACAAGTTGGGGTTTGATTATCATGGCGATCCTTCTTCAGCCCTGTTGGAAGTGTTGGACCCGGAACAAAACCATGCCTTTTCCGATCATTACCTGGAGCTGCCGTATGATCTGTCCAAGGTGTTATTCATTGCGACGGCCAATATCTTGGATACCATTCCCCCGGCTTTGCAAGATCGCATGGAAGTTATTGAATTCCCCGGTTATATCGAGGAAGAGAAGGTTGAAATTGCGCGGCGTTTTCTGATCCCTCGGCAGATCGAGCTGAATGGTTTGGAGTCCACTCCCCCTAGCTTTCCCCAGACCATCTTGCAAACTCTGATCCGGCACTACACGTACGAAGCCGGGGTGCGCAACTTGGAACGTGAGATCGGCAGTGTGTGCCGCAAGGCGGCGCGGCGACTGGCAGAGGAGAAACGTCCGTTGGGCCTTGTCACCGACAAGCTGCTGGAAAAATACCTCGGCCCGCCGCGTTATTTGCACGATCACCTCGAACAGAGCGACGAGGTGGGGGTCGCGATGGGATTGGCCTGGACGCCGAACGGGGGGGATTTATTGCCAGTGGAGGTGGCGTTGATGCCCGGCAAGGGCGCGGTAACGCTGACCGGCCAATTGGGGGAGGTGATGCAAGAGTCGGCGCAAGCGGCGTTGACCTATTTGCGCTCACAGGCGCAGAACTGGAACATCCCCCTGGAATATTTTGAAAAACTCGACATCCATATCCATTTTCCAGAGGGAGGGGTACCCAAGGACGGGCCTTCGGGTGGGGTAACAATCGCGACGGCTTTGTTTTCTGCTTTCACCGGCTACTCAGTGCGCCGCGACGCCGCTATGACGGGGGAAATCACCCTACGGGGGCGCGTCTTGCCAGTGGGCGGCCTCAAAGAGAAATTGCTGGCGGCCCATCGCGCCGGTGTTCAGAAAATCCTGCTGCCAGAGCGCAATCGCAAAGATTTGCAGGAGATCCCGAAGAATATTCTAAAACAACTCAACCTGGTGTTTGTGGAAACTATGGAGACTGTTTTAACCGAGGCGCTGGTGCTGCCACCGGCGACTATTGAGGCTTTTGATCCTCAGATATAGGCACAAAAATCTTCCGTCTTGGCTGAGTTTGCATACCAGAGCCAGGGATTTGCTAATAAGTGCGGCGGGGCAGTCTGTGGACTGCCCCGCCGGGTTTTACTTTTGCGGATCTTTCTCAATAGGTTGGCTTTAAGACACCGTAGTTGCCATCCTCACGGCGATAGATAACGCTCAGTCGGCCATCATTGCCGTCTACATAAATGTAGAAACGGTGTCCCAACAGTTCCATTTGCTCAATGGCCTCTTCGGGCGTGATCGAACTGACCTCAAACTCCTTTACCCGCACAATCTCCGGTATAAACCCTTCTTCTGCGGGTTCCTCTTCCTCTGACACGGGCACGGCAACCTTCTCTACCTCAGGCACTGGGCGCATGGTTTGCCGGCGCCCCTTATAGCGTTCAATGCGCCGGTACATCTTGTCCATCACTGAATCCACTGTACTAAAAATGTCACTTCCCCGTTCTTCAGCACGCAGAATAGATTTGGGAACGTAAATGGTGATCTGGGCGACCATGCGTCGCGCGCTGTCGCGGGCATTACTTTCGGCCAGATCCACGCGCATACTCTCGATGTTAGGGAGGTAACGTTCAAACTTCGTCATCTTTTTCTCTACATAGTCACGCAGACGCTCCGTCAACTCCAGGTTCCGGCTATAAATCTTTAACATTTCCATAAGAATCCTCCTTAGAGATTAGGATGGGTAACGTTAAGCAGCGCGCGCCAGCGTAAACGCACTGACCATACGCGCTCCTTGTGACAACAAAGCGATACTGCACGCTTCTAACGTGGCGCCGGTGGTGGCTACATCGTCAATGAGGGTGACACATTTTCCGGCCACATCGGCATTGGGCATACACATGAAAGCTTCTTTGACGTTCCTTTGCCGCTGCTCTCGTTTCAATTTAGTCTGCGAGGCGGTATTGCGCACACGCAGTAACACCTCTCGACTAGGCACGCCTATATTTGCGCCCAGGGCCTGCGCCAATAACGCTGATTGGTTGTAACTGCGGCGGATTTCGCGGGGTGGGTACAAGGGCACCGGCGTCAAGAGATCGGTGTGCATCTCATAGGCTTGCCAGGCCTCTGCCATACGTCGCGCCAGTGGGGGGATAACAGTGACCCCGGCCCGGTATTTCAGTGCATGAATCGCAGTCTGTATCTGATCGCCAAATAAAAAGGCCGAGCGGATAGGAGCCACTTGCAAAGGAGCCTGTTGACACATAAGACACACCCCAGGGCCTTTCCAGGGTTTGCCGCAACGCGCGCATATTGGTTGTGAGGTTAACAAAGGCAGTTTTGTCGCACAAGCGTCACACAACCACATATCTACCTTTTCACACCCCACGCATGTAGGGGGCAAAAACAGGTCCAGGACCGCATAATAGAGACGCCAAGTGTATTTCCAGAAGTTGGTTACGGTCATAGTGGTGGGAAGACCGCTACGTTAGCAAGGCCCGTTATGAACTACCCACATCTCGAATTTGAATAAAGGCCGGCCCCAGCAACACAATCAGGATGGTGGGGAAGATGAAGAAGACCAGTGGGATCATCATTTTTACAGGGGCCTGCCGGGCTTTCTCTTCAGCGCGTTGACGACGCTTCATGCGCATCGTGTCGGATTGGATGCGCATGACCTTCGCCATACTGACACCGAGAGTATCAGCCTGAATAATCGCGGCGACGAAGGAAGTAGTGTCTGGCACATCCATGCTATTTGCCATATCTCGCAACGCCTCACGACGCAACTTGCCCAACTGCATTTCTTGCACGGCTCTGGCGAACGCCAGGCTTAACTCATTGTCCCATTTTTCCGCAACCTTAGCCATTGCGGCATCGAAACCCAGGCCGGCTTCCACACAAATGGTCAACAGGTCTAAGGCGTCGGGCAGGGCTTTGACAACTTCTTTCTGGCGCGCAGAAATCTTAGAGCCTAACCAAATTCCAGGAAACGTGTAACCCATGAGCAGCCCTATAATGGGCGCCAGTAGTCGTTGATATAGTTCCAGGCCAGCCGAAAATCCGACAAAGGCCGCAAGCAACCCTAGCCCAATGCCGCCCGCCATACGGATACCTAACATTTGCGAAGGCTTCAACTTGTGGGACATCCCGGCCAACTCTATTTGATGGCGTGTCTGCTCCAGTGTATTTTGCGGGGTGAAGCGCTGTGCCATTTTGCTCAGTCCTTCGATCATTGGCAAGATCACCCGTTGCGCAAAGGGCTGGGAAAGTTCGAGTTCTTCCAAAGTCGCTGTTTGCCCGAGGGCGGCCAATTCATTCAGCCGGTCTTCAATCCCTCCAGCCGATCCCGCCCCTCTCGCACGAAACACGAGTACAATGACGAAGACGACCACCAGCGAGCCGACTAAAATGAGTGGTAAAAATGCTCCCATTTCAAACCTCAATGTTCACTATCTTCGAGATCGAAAAATACCCTAGTACGATGAGAAACAACGACAGACCTAACATAATCCAACCGCAGGGGTCGGTGAACAACAATCCCATAAAATCTGGATTGACGAAGTAAATGAACGCGCCCAGCGCGAAGGGGATGAAGGTAATCAAGTAACCGGTGATACGTCCCTGAGAGGTCATTACTTTGATCTCTCCCTTGATACGCACGCGCTCCCGAATGGTGAAACTGATTGAGTCGAGCACTTCAGCCAGGTTACCGCCGACTTCTCGTTGTACGTTCATCGCCGTGACAACCAAATCCATGTCGGGGCTGGGCACCCGGCGCAACATGTTACCCATCCCGGTATCGAAGGGGACGCCCAATTGCAGTTCACGCACTACCCGACCAAACTCCTCAGAAATGGGCACCGGCATCTCGTTGGAGATCACTTCCATTGCCTGCATTGTGCTGTAACCGGCCCGCAGCGAGTTCACCATCAGGTTTAACGCATCGCCCAACTGGTCGTTGAACTCTTTTAGGCGCTTGCCTTTTTTCATTCCGACATAGATACGCGGGCCGAAGAAACCACCGGCAACCGCCACGGCAATCAATACCGGGCGGTTGAGGGCGTAGAAGACCGCCGAGGCGCCAATCATAATCACGAACTGCATCACCAAGAACTCGCCGACCGTCCATTTCAGGTTGGCCTGGGCTAATTGCGTGGACAGATTTTGGGCGAAGCCTTTGCCGGCCACCGCCCGATCTACGGCGGCGCCCACTACGGACTCGCGCTTGCCGCCTTTGGGTTGTTTCTCTTTCTTGGCTTTCTTTTCTTCCCGACCCAGCCGATCCTGAAGAAGGTCCTCGCCGACCGGCTTCTTGGCAAGCAGCAGAACTAGCCCGACAATACACCCTATGACGACAATCCCGATAACAATGAAAACCCCCATATCAGCCTGCCTTTCTTTTCTATACGCTTAGAAACGCATCCGCTGGGAAGTGACGCCGAAGATAGATGCAGGTAGGTGGATGCCGGCCTCCTCAATGCGATCCATAAACTTTGGCCGAATGCCGGTGGGACGCAGCAGGCCAATGACCTTGCCGTTTTCAAAGCCGGTCTGCTCAAACTTAAAGAGATCGGCTGTTGTGATGACGTCCCCTTCCATCCCCTGGATCTCAGTGATAGCTGTCACCCGCCGCGACCCATCTCGCATCCGCGAAAGCTGCACAATCACGTCAATGGCGGAGGCTACTTGCTCGCGGATAGCCTTGTGCGGCAATTCCATCCCGGCCATCAACACCATCGTCTCAATTCGGGAAAGCGCGTCGCGTGGGTCATTGGCGTGCAGGGTAGTCATACTACCCTCATGTCCGGTGTTCATAGCCTGGAGCATGTCCAATGTTTCGCCGCCACGACACTCGCCCACCACAATCCGATCCGGGCGCATCCGCAGCGCGTTAATGACCAGGTCACGGATAGAGATTTCCCCTTTGCCTTCCACGTTGGGGGGGCGCGATTCCAATGTGACGACGTGTTCCTGCCGCAGTTGCAACTCCGCAGCGTTTTCAATCGTGATAATCCGGTCATTGGCCGGGATGAAGCTGGACAAAATATTCAAAAAGGTAGTTTTGCCGGTGCCGCCGGAAACCACTACATTGACGGCGGCCACTACGCAGGCACGCATAAATTCTACCGATTCTTCCGTCACTGAGCCATAGCGGATCAAGTCTTCAATGGTTAGCGGCTTTTTGAAGAACTTGCGGATGGTGAGGGTCGGGCCGTTCAACGCAATGGGAGGAATCACCGCATTGACGCGTGACCCATCTTTCAGGCGTGCATCAACGGTGGGACTGCTTTCGTCAATACGCCGGCCCAGGGGCGCTACGATACGTTCGATAATGCGCATCAGGTGTTCGTCGGACTCGAAGGCAATGTTCACCCGCTGAAGCTTGCCCTTGCGTTCCACAAAGACCTTTTTCGGCCCGTTGCACATAATCTCAGTAATGGATTCGTCGGCCAACAGCGGTTCCAATGGGCCTAATCCCAGGATTTCAGCCACGATTTGCTCGAAAAGCGCCTCACGTTCCTTGCGGCCCAAGACAATGCTTTCTTCCTGAAGGATGGCCTCATACATCGAGCGAATTGTTTGCCGCACCTCGTTGGTGCGCGTCACATCCATGGATGGGTCCATTTCGGCAATGAGCCGATTCTGCACCCGCGTTTTCAAGTCCAGGTAGGCATCCCTGGCGCGGGGTGCAACGGCGCGCCGTTGCATTTCACTTTCATCGGGGGGGGCTTGTGGGGGAGCCGCCGGCGCCGGCGTCCCCGGAGCGGCCGCTGGCGCTTTCTTCTCGATTCTACGCAATAACGACATCTTTTACCTCCTCCACCCAGTAAAAAGATTACAATAGCCGTCCCAATCCGGCACGCTTTTGAGCTTCATTATTCATAGCCGGCGCTTCTGGAACTTCTTCGGTAAAGTGCATCCGTAATTTTTTGGCGAAGTCAATCATGGCTTGCCCCAAGGGGGTGCGGGCGTTTTTTGGCAAGATTGGCTCCCCATAGTTAGCCGCCCGCAGTGCCAGGCGTTCATCCATGGGGATTTGGGCCATAGCCGGAATCATGGCCTTCTCAATGGCCTCGGGCTGAATCCCCATGCGTTTGTTGTCTACCCCATTGATAATCAGGGCGATCTTTTCTGTCGCATAATCCAATTTTCGCAGCAACTCAATAAAAAGACGCGCGCCGCGAATTTCTGGGATGACCGGACGTGTGACTACCATGACCAAATCGCTGACATCCAGGGAAGCCAGCAATATGCCGTCTACCGCGTGTGCCGTGTCTACAATCACGTAGTCGAACTGATACCGGGCAAAGTTCAAAATCGCCTTGAGAGCGTGATTGGCGCCGGTTTCTTCAACGCCTGCCTCGGTAAACACCTCTGCATCTTCTGGGGCAGCCGGCGCCACCAAGACTTGCACACCGGAGGTATGCGGCACCAGGATGTTCTTTAGGAGGTCGGCATCTAAATCCTGGATATGCGGCGCCAGATCGGCCAACGTGCGCGTGGGCTGTAACTTCATAAAGATGGAGACATCGCCAAATTGCAAATTGGCGTCTACCACACACACACTGGAATCCGGCCCGACCATCGCCTGCAAGGCAATGGCCAGGTTAACAGCCAGGGTGGTGCAACCGGTGCCGCCCTTGGGACTGTAAATTGTCAAGACTTTGGCCCGCTTCTCCCGGCGTATTTGCGCGGCTTGCGGGGTTGCCCCGGCGGTTGTCGGGCCTAAAGGGCCGGTGCCCATCTTCTGCCGCAGCTTAAAGGCCCGGTGAATCGCATCCAACAAATCGTCGGCACTGGGAGGCTTGGTGAGGTAGTCACGGGCGCCCGCCATCATTGCGCGGCGCATATAGTCCGTCTCGCCTTGCACTGACAACATAATGACTTGTGCAGTGGGAATGGCCTCCACGACTTTGCCCGTCGCCGCAATCCCATCCATCCCCGGCAGGTTGACATCCATCAGGACCACGTCAGGACGCGCCTGCGAGACGACCTGCACGGCCTCCTCGCCGCTGGCCGCCATGGCAACAACTTCTACATCAGGGTCGAACGACAGGAGCTTACGCAACTGCTCCCGCGTTTCGGCGATATCATCTACAATCATGACCCGAATTTTTTCGGCCATTGTTTACCTCAATTGTTGCTCTGCGGTGTTGGCGGTGGTTCAACGGTGACTTCCAAGGGGATGCGGACACCCAGCGGCGCTACAGGGAGATCGGAGGGAGCAGTAGGCAACTGGTATTTGTCTAGGACGTAGCGCATCCATACCGGCTGTGGCTGTAACACCAAATCGGTATACCCGGCCGGGCGCAGCACCAAATCTAAATCGGCCCCCATCTCGTACAAATATTTCAGAACCAACACATCTTCACGCTTGAGCAACAAGGTTACTGGTTCCACATCCTTGGCCACGTCAACCTGTGGCATGGGTGTGGGGGCGGTGGAACTACTGCCGCCGACAAGGGGAGAACCGCCCTCGCCGCCTGCCGGGGCCACCGGGGCTGCTGGGGTAGCCTCGGCAGCAAGCTGCTGTTGGTCTACGTCTTCCCAAATACCGACATGCCAAACAATGGCATCCTGTACGGTAAGCGCAACTACCAGGTTGTTGAGGATGGGCGAAGAAGGGTACACGATCGCCGCTTCACCATTGGGCAATGTCTCAAAGCGCCCATAAACGCCCGAAAAGGTCACAGTCCGTTCGGCATTGGGGTCCGGCACAGACATAAAACTATTGGGGGCGAGCGTCTGAAATTCCGGGTCTACCATAGTGAGTTCTAACGCCGCCACAACATCCACATGATCCCCGGGCTTGAGCGCCCAGGCTACTCCGCCTTGAAAATCCATCGGCAGAGCATAGGCCACACGATCCGCCGGACTGAAGAAGGAGGCGGCCGACCCTTCTGCCGATATCGCCATTCCACCGGGCCGTGTAATCATGCTGGGGAAAATTGGACTGCCACGAGGAATATCCATGCGAGCATACTTACCTTCAATCTCATTCAGGTCTGTGAAATATTCAATCGGAAGGTATTCATTCGGCCACGGTTGCAGGGTGATGGCATTGTCTTCCACGCTGATCTGCATCCCCCGTGGAATCTCCTGAATTGCCACTACAATTTCTGTATACAGAACCTCTGCCGTTGGCTCTGGCGTCGGTTCGTTTGGTCCTTTTCGATTCATCATGTAGAAATACCCACCCCCAACAATGGCAACTATGATGATTACCACCAGTAATACAGCAAGCAAGGTTCGGTTGCCGCCCATCAATGACCTCCTTAATGTAGTATCGTATCAGGATTAGGATTAAAAGGCATCATGGTATTTGCCCATGACATTTTACAATAAGTTTATCACGGCCTGTTAGGGATGTCAATTGTGTTCAACCCTTTCACTTTCTGAATTGAATTATACTTGATTTGAGTATATTAGCCAGAATTAAACCCGAATTCCCCGATTTCCCGATTTCCCGAAGACTGCTTGACAAACACCCGGATACCCTTTATAATAAGATATAGAACAAAAGTTCTATATTCATCAGGAGGCAGCCCTATGTCCCATGCTATGCGCCCATATTTAGAATACCAGGCCGACCGCGTTGAAGCGGTACTGGCCGCGCATCGCGCCCCGGGTCACATTACTGGCGGCACTGTAGGGCCGCGCCTGATCCGCTTCTTTCTCAACCCGGCACCCCATACCCGCTTCAATGCTGTCAAGAGCCTGGCCGATGACCTGGCCCTGGCGATGCAAACACCCAATCTCACCATCCAACGCGGCAAAGAAGGCATCGTGTTGGAGTTTTCCAACCCCAACCCCAGTTTGGTAAAATTAACCACCCTACTGCCGGAAGTCATGCCATTGCCTCCAGCCACGGCACTGTTGGGGCAAACCGACACGGGTTTGCCCTTGTTGGCGCGGCTCTCCTCGCCGGAAGTGGCGCACATCCTCGTGTCCGGCACCACTGGGTCGGGGAAATCGGCCCTGATGCGCACTATCGCGCTGTCACTGGCCGTTGGTCATCGCGCCGATAGGCTGCGCCTGGTCTGCCTCGATCCCAAAGGACGCACGTTTGCCACGCTCGCCACAGCGCCACACATGGCGCGCCCTTCCGTTCAGGATGCCGCAGAAGCTCTGGAGGCGCTGCGCTCATTGGTACGGGTGATGGAAGTGCGCGACCGACGCGGCGAGACGCCTGACCGCCATCCGACCGGCAGCGTTCCACGGATCGTGGTGATGATTGACGAGTTGGCCGACTTGATGATGCAGGGCGGCGCAGCGTTGAGCGTGGCGCTGACCCGTCTGCTCCAACGCGGGCGAGAGGCCGGCATCCATGTGATTGCATCCACACAACGGCCTTCTGCGGCAGTTTTGAGCAGCCTGATGCGCGCCAATTTCCCGCTACGACTCGTCGGCAAGGTGGTCTCTGCCGACGATGCGCGCATTGCCAGCGGACGCGCAGGGACCAACGCGCACTTACTCAATGGACGCGGCGACTTCCTGGCCATTGGCGGCGAAGAACCACTCCGCTTCCAGGTGGCCTACATCAGTGAGGAAGAATTACAGCAGTATATGCAGGAATTTCACAGTTTGATCGCGGTTCCGCTGCCATTGCCCCCCACAGGCCGGCAAATGGCGGCCAATCTATAACCATAGTTTTGTCAACCGATTGAGCAAATTAGTGAGCTTTCATAGGGGATAAACATAAAGGGGGAAACTCTATGGAAAAGCGCGAGTCATTAGGAAAGCGATTGGGGCGGTTTGTCGCGTTGGTGGCGACAGTGTTCGCCATCGTATCCGCCGCGCTGGTAACGCAGCGATTAAGCCAGGACTCGCTGGCGTTGCTGCTCGGCCTCGCCTGTGGTATCGCTACCATGACCCCCACCCTAGGCATTGGCTTTTTGCTCTGGCGTCGTGAGGAGTCGCGGCGGACAGCGCTCCAGACCACGCCGGCGGCGTCACCACCGGTCGTCGTCATCACTCCCCAGGCGCTGCCCGGCTATCCCGCAGCACATCCCGCGTTGATGACGCCAGAACCACCGGTCTGGCAGTGGAATCAGACCCGATCACAACGCAATTTTATGATTGTAGGAGGCGAGGAATGAGTTTAGCAATGTTGTTCCAAAAGCGGCGCAAAGATCCCATCCGACTATTGGCGCGTCGGCACAATTATTTCCCCAAAAAGTTTATGTGGCGCGGGCAACAGTACACCATCTACGCCGTGAGTGAGGCTTGGACGGAAATGAAACGCAAAGGAGCACAGCATTTTTTCAGAGTGCGGTGCAAGGAAGGCACATTCGACATTTACCAGGACCTGGCGCTCAACGCCTGGTACTTAGCCGGGCAAGTAGAATAAGGCTGTGTTATTTTTGAGTGGAGGGACATCATGGATGTGGGATTATTGTGGCATGACAATGGCGCCGAAGATCTAGCGATCAAACTATCACGGGCGGCGGCGCGTTACCGGGCGCGTTTTGGACAGCCCCCCAATGTGTGTTATGTCCACCCCACCGCGCTACCTAATGGAGACAAGAAAATTGGGGCGATCCAGGTGCGCTCGTCTCCGAAAATCTTGCGTCACCACCTCTGGCTCGGCTATGAAACAGGCTCAACGAGCGCCGTCTCATAGGCCGGTCAACTCAGCAATGAGGAGATCGAGTGCGGTTTCCGACGGCACTTCACCGCTCTTGATGGCAAGGTCGCTGGTCAGCAGCATGCTGTAAGCCTGGCGCAATTGCGCCGGAGTGAAGTGTCCCGCCTGCGCGCGCACTTTTTGAGTGACGAAGGGATGCAACTTCAAACGCGCCGCAATTTCTGCCTCGCTTTGATGCCGGTCAGATAACCAACGCACTTGCAGCAGCAACCGGAACTGACGCACAATCATCCCAAAGATACCCAATGGATGTTCCCCAACTTCCAACAAACGATGGAGGAAGCCGGCCGCATTACGCGCGTTGCGCTGACCGAGAGCATCCACCAAATTAAAAATGACATCCGCACTCTGAACATACGGCACCATCACCTGGACATCCGCCACAGTGATGGCTTTCGTCGCCATTACATACAACAACAACTTTTGGATTTCTTGGTCAAGCAGACGTAGATTAGCCCCCAAATTCTGCGCCAACAGGGCTGCCGCGGCCGGTTCGATGCGTCCGCCATACTGTTGCGTCCGCTGCTGAATCCACCCCGGCAAGGCCTTGGCCGCCGGCAGCACACATTCCTGAACTTGACTGCCCACTTTTTGGGCATATTTAAGCACGCCATGCCGTTGGGCTAATTTCTGCGATTCGATGAAGATCAATGCAGTGGTGGGAGGTAGGTCTGGCAGGTAAGCCACTACCTCATCAATCAGACTGCCCCGGTCACGACTCAACCCATCCCTTACAATCACCAATCGGGCGCCGCCCAGGAAGGGGATCGCGCTGCACGCACGCCGCAGATCACCGATGGTCAGCGGGGCCGTCAACACGGCGGTGTTCAAGTCACGCAGTTCAGGGGAAATGTCTAACTGCGACACAATTGTCGCCAACACTTCTTCTTGTTCGAGAGCGTTTTCACCGTGCAGGATGTACAACATTATGCACTCTGGCGAGTATAGACCCGAATCCGCCGCAGGCCGCCCTGATAGTCGGTGAAAATAGAGGCGATTTCCACCTGCGCCAGGTCCGTAGCAGTGGTAATGTGCGCCTGCACCCATTCACCAACGGGTCGGGCCGCAAGCAAGGCAAACACGCTAAGAAGAATCGCTTGCGGCAGATGTTCCAGACGCCCGCGCAGCGTAGACTGGTTGCCGACGCCGAGCAGCGCCGCCGCCGTTGTCAAGGTCGCGGTGACAACCATGTTAGTGCCGCAGTTGGCATGGAGGCGCAAGGCGCTTTCACCGCCCTTCAAACGCTTAAGCGCCTGGATCGCCGCCGGTGTCACTTCTTCCGCCGGTAGGGTAGTGTAGAGTGTGAAGCCTAACGGCCCGGAAATCCCTAGAACTTGCGCAGACGGATAATGCTGCGTAATCAAATTGATCGTAGCATGCTCCAGGGTGTGATTGCAGCGGATGCGATTCACGAGTGCAGTGAGCATTTATTCACCTCCTGCTGAGATTTCGTCGGGTGGAGTGGGATAAGCGATGACTATCAGGCGATTATCCAGGCTACCATACGGATGGCAAGTCACCAGCGTTAACCGTTCATCATCAGTAGGCTGTGTATAGGCAGCATTGGCAATCCGCACTTCCAACGGTTGCCCGGCCTCCGGCAAGATCAGAACTTCCTGGACAGTGTACGTATACACACCACCATCTTCCCCATCCACCATAATCAGCGCTCCGGCCTTCAGTTTATACAGATCGCGGAAAACCTCGCCCTTGGTAGTGTTGTGGCCATTGAGAACAGTATTGCCGATGACCCGCAACGGCACTGAAATTTCATGCCAACCGGCGGCGCGCCAATCTGGAACATCCCACATAGCCTGCGGCGTGCCGCGCACCTGCACGGTTTTCCAGCCGATAGGAACGATAGGCGCTTCCAAATCAATATCAGGAATGCGAATGTACGTGGGATTGATGCCCCGCCATGGGGTAGCAGTGGGCGGCAACGTGCCGGCGAAGGTAGGATAGGGATCGTCGGGCATCTTCCACTCCGTCGTAGGCGTTGGCGGCGCAGGCGTAACCGACGCCCGTGGCAGTAGTTTCGTCGGGGTAGGCGGGACAGGCACCGGGAGTTGGGGCGCTGAGAGGTAGGGCGCCAATAGCGGATAACTGATAAGCAACCCCACAATAAACAGCGCGGCAACGATCCATAAACCGATACTGAAAACTTTCAAGTTCTGTGTGTTCATCCGCCCCTGAAAGATCCTAGTTCAAATCACGGGTTAAAATGTCCAAAAACTCCCGATTCGTGCGGGTCTTATCCATTTGCTGGAGCAGCGCTTCGGTAGCCGCGGTGATGTCGTAGCCGGGGGTCGTCTGGGTGCCGCTCATCATCTGAGAGAACATCCGTCGCATCAGCCACACTTTGCGCAGGGTTTCTTTTTTGAAAAGCAACTCCTCGCGCCGGGTGCCGGAACGCACAATATCAAAAGCCGGAAAGACACGCCGCTCTTGCAATTTGCGGTTGAGGTGGAGTTCCATGTTGCCCGTGCCCTTAAATTCCTCGTAGATCATATCGTCCATCCGGCTGCCCGTATCAATAAGGCAGGTCGCCAAAATTGTCAGACTGCCGCCCTCTTCGATGTTACGCGCCGCCCCAAAGAATTGCTTGGGAGGATAGAGGGCCGCCGGGTCGAGACCGCCGGAAAGGGTGCGACCGCTGGGCTGTACCACCAGGTTATACGCGCGGGTCAGGCGGGTCAGACTATCCATCAGAATGACCACATCGCGCCCAATCTCCACCAACCGTTTAGCGCGGTTGAGGGCCATTTCCGCCACCCGCGCCTGCCGCACCACATCCTCATCGAAGGTGGAACTGATGACCTCAGCGTCCACCGAGCGATCCATATCCGTGACCTCTTCAGGGCGCTCGCCAATAAGCACCACCATCAGATGCGCGTCGGGATGGTTAGCCGAGATGCCATTGGCAATCTTCTGGAGGACGGTCGTTTTGCCGGCCTTGGGCGGCGAGACGATCAGACCGCGTTGTCCCAACCCCACTGGCGCAACTAATTCCAAGAGTCGCTGGGTAAGATTGTGAGGGTCCGTGACCAATTCAAAGCGTTTGTTAGGAAAGATAGGCGTCATCCGCTCGAAGTATGGACGCCGTTTGCTGGATTCCGGGTCCATGCCGTTAACCGCCTCAACACGCAACAAACTACGATATTTTTCGGATTCCTTGGGAGGACGCACTTGCCCCACGACCATATCGCCGGAGCGCAAACCAAAGCGGCGGATTTGACTTTGCGAAACGTAGACATCCTGGGGACCGGGCAAGCAGCGCGAAGAACGTAGGAAGCCAATGCCTTCGCCCGTAATATCCAGGATCCCGCCCCCGAAGCTGAACCCCTCCCGTTCCGCCTTGGCTTTAAGGAGCAAAAGGATCAGGTCGTCTTTCTTGCGGCCGCTGTAGCCGGAAACCTTGTACGTTCGCGCCAGGTCGCGCAATTCAGGCAGCCGCATTTGTTCGAGGGCGTTCATATCCATTTGTTTAAGAACATCCGGCCCTTCTTCAACCTGAACTAGCAGGGGGATTTCGCCTTCTTCGGCAAAATCATCTTCGCTCGGCGCGTAGATTTCGTCTTCCTCATATTCCACGGTATCATAAATACCGCCGGCGGCAGCCGCGCCATCCTCGTCAAAAACCACGGTATCTTCTGCCACATCTACATCGCCGCCCTCCTCCTGAGATGTCGTGAGATCGGAAACCGAGGACGTAAGATGCGGAACAAAATTGGCCGACTCGCGGCTCTCCGGCGCAGCTTCGTCGGAAAGCATCTCATTGTCAAATGGCTCTTCATAGGTGGATTGCATATCTTCAGAGTACATAAACACCTCCTTACAAAAGGGTCAACCAAGCAGTTGCACGACTACCCAGGTGAGAAATCCGGCCCACAACAGGCTGTCAATCCGATCAAACATACCGCCGTGTCCGGGAATCAAAGCGCTGGTATCTTTTACCCCCACTTCGCGTTTAATCATGGAAACAAAAAAATCGCCAGCGGGGGTGAGGACACTTAACACTCCGCCCAACAGCGCCCCCTTGGCGGCAGTGAGTGCGAGCGGCTGCCGGGTGAGCACCGGCCAGAGCCACCCCAGGAATAAACCCACCAGCACGCTGCTCATCAATTCACCAGCAAAACCTTCCCAACTTTTACCAGGGCTAACAGAGGGCGCCATCTTGTGCCGGCCCCAGCGACTGCCAACGAAATAAGCGGCCGATTCCCCCACCCAGATGATGATTAAGGCCGTAAGAACCCACCAAAGGCCATCAGGAAGCACCCGCAGCCGCAGCAGGTAGGAGCCAGTAATCCCCACATAGACGCTGCCGGCCCACAACAAGGCCCACTCAACGGTAGGATAAAGTGTCGCCGGCCCCAACGCGCGGCGCAGCAACACCCACATCACTGACGCCAGGCAAAGACCGGCCAAGCCCGGCGTCAGCCATGTTCCATCTCCCCAGACAGCCTCTATCAACCAAAAAAGGATGAAGGCCGCTAACAGAGGGAGAGAAAGGTGATACCCCTTGCGTTCCAACATCCGCACATATTCACGCCCGGCCAGCAAGGTAACGATTACGATAAGTAAAATGTAAGGCCATTGTCCAATACACACAACAGTCAGCACCAATGGCAACAGAAGCATAGCACTGATGAGCCTGGTTTTTAAATCTGACACACGCGCCTCGGTTGTGGTGTGCTAAAGTTATCTACAAACAGCAGGAATAGCATTAATTAAAAAAGGAATTTTATTAGATAAGGGAAAATAAATATTTCCCTGAGGAAATAAAAATTGGACGGCGCTACCCCGTTCTTCATGGGGAACTACGCTGTGTGTCAACAGCCATCGCTGTGAAAATCCGTAAAATTTGGGCGCCAGCGGAATCTATGCAACCGCTTACTGATATTCAACGTCGCTCAGGCCGCCATAGCGTCGCTCGCGTTGATTAAAAGCGAGCAAGGCCTTATACAATTCATCTTTATCAAAGTCAGGCCAATACTTAGGTGTAATGTAGTATTCGGCATAAGCCCCTTGCCAGATTAAGAAATTGCTGACGCGCAGTTCCCCGCTGGTGCGAATGATCAAATCCACATCTGGCAGATTGGCCGTATCCAGATGGGCGCTCAACAATTCTTCGGTGACGGCGTCGGGCGACACTCCCTGCTGGATCAAATCGCGCACTGCGCGGATGATTTCCTGACGTCCCCCATAATTAAAGGCGATGTTGGCAATCAATTGGGTATTGTGTTGGGTTAACGTCATCGCCTCGCGAATCTGCCGCTTGAGGTTCTCAGAAAGGGGTGTTAAATCCCCGATATGCCTCAATTGTACACCATTTTTGTGCAATTCGCCAACTTCTTTCTCCAACGCATCCCCCAGGATGTGCAACAACCCTTGGACCTCTTCCAATGGGCGTTTCCAGTTCTCGGTGGAAAAAGCGTACAGGGTAATGATGGGAATATGCAATTCCACCGCGGCCCGGAGCACCCGGCGCAAATTCTCAACGCCCGTACGGTGCCCGACCAGGCGTGGCAGCCCATGTTGGCGCGCCCAGCGGCCATTACCATCCATAATAATGCCCACGTGGGCTGGATACTTGGGCAAAAGTGGATAAAGTTCCGCTTCAACGGCTGCGTTCATGCAAACTCCTGGACTGCACTCCACTCAAAATGGGGGAAAAGGGGAAAAACAGATGCATGGAGGGGATAATGCTCCCCCTGCATTTAAATCTCCATAATTTCCTGTTCTTTATGCGCTCCAATCTCTTCAATAGTGCCGGTGTAGCGGTCGGTCAACTTCTGTAATTCATCCTGCCCCCGCTTCATATCGTCCTCAGAAATGAGCTTCTCATCCTCAAATTCCCGCATACTCTCCAGGGTATCGCGACGGATATTGCGAAGGGACACCTTGGCTTCTTCAATGCGGCGCTTGACAACTTTGACCAATTCGCGCCGTCGTTCCTCAGTCAAACGCGGAATGGGAATGCGGATGACGCGCCCATCATTGCTGGGGTTCAAACCCAGCTCGCCGGTCAAAATTCCCTTTTCCAACGCGGGAATTGAGCTGGGATCATAGGGACGCACCACTAATAATTGCGGTTCCGGGGCCGAAATGACCGCCAGTTTATTTAAAGGAGTAGGCACGCCGTAATAATCCACCAGCACCCGATCCAGCAGCGCCGGCGCAGCGCGCCCGGTGCGCACGCTTTTCAAGTCCGTTTCCAAAGACTCTATCGTTTTCCCCATACGATCTTCAGTTTCTTGGAGAATATCTTTAATCATAGCTAACCTCCTGATATGAAAGCCGTTTCCTTTCGGCAAAAAGGCCCAGGGGCAAAAAAGCCCATAAGGCGGCCTGAGGCAACCGCTCTCATTAATACAAATAGGCCGACAGAGGGAGCATATCCCCCCAACACGCCAGCGTTACTCAATCCGCGATCAACGTACCAACGGATTCCCCCCTGAGCGCCCGTTCCACCCCTTCCGCATCCCAAAGATTGAGGACAATAATGGGCACATGGTTATCCATACACAACGTCACTGCCGTTGAATCCATCACGCGGAGTTTCATGTTCAACGCTTCAAGATAGGTCAGTCGTTCAAAGCGCCGCGCCTGGGAATTCTTGTGCGGATCATCGTCGTACACGCCATCCACTTTCGTGGCCTTAATCAACAAATCCGCCCCGATCTCGGCCGCGCGCAACGCAGCCGCAGAATCCGTAGTGAAATATGGGTTGCCGGTGCCGCTGCCAAAGATCACAATACGCCCCTTCTCCAAGTGACGGACGGCCCGCAAACGAATGTAAGGCTCGGCAATGGCGCGCATCTCAATAGCCGTCTGCACCCGTGTGACAACGCCCATCCGCTCCAAGGCATCGGCCAGGGCCAGGGAATTCATCACCGTCGCCAGCATCCCGATATGATCGGCGCGCGCACGATCCATGCCGAACTGGAACCCCTCTGCACCCCGCCACAAGTTGCCGGCGCCAATGACAATACCAATCTCGATTTCTTGTGAATGTAAAGCGGCAATTCGCTTCGCCACTTCTTCCGCCCGCAGCGGATCAATCCCACACCCCCCAGGGTTAGAGAGCGATTCGCCGCCAATCTTGATAATCACCCGTTTGTAAAGAAGCTGCCCCACCACGCCCTCCTTTGAAAATAGCCGACGAATTCACAGAAGAAAAGCTCGGAGTGCCCTGTGCGCTCCGCGGCGCAAATTTTCAGCCAACTGCTGATAAACATCATCAGCCCAATGAGGAATTCCCTTGAAAACAGCGTTCAAGGATAGGGGAGGGAGGATGGCAGTCGCTAAACCTCCATCCCCCACACGCAATCTTCAGATATTCATTCGTGGTACGGCCTCGCGGGGACGAAAGCGCACCAAGGAACAAAAGTCTGGGGGATTACTCCCCCAGACTTTCCCCTAACTCAAACCGCGCAAAGCGTCTGACGATAATATTCTCGCCGGTGGTGGTGATCGCCGCTTTAAGCAACGCCTCAATCGTCTGCTCATCATTGCGAATGAATTCCTGCTCCAACAAACAAGCCTCTTTGTAGAACTTCTCCATTCGCCCTTCTACGATACGCTCGGCCACCGCCTCCGGTTTGCCTTCCTCCAACGCTTGCGCGCGGAATACGGCGCGCTCGCGTTCTAATACGTTTTCGGGAATATCCTCCCGTTTGATGTAGCGAGGGTGCATCGCAGCAATTTGCAGCGCGATATCGTTGACCAGCGTGTGAAATTCGTCGGTGCGAGCCACGAAATCGGTCTCGCAGTTGACCTCTACCAACACACCAATCCGCCCACCGCCATGAACATAGGCGGTCACCAGGCCATCTTTCGCTTCCCGATCCATGCGTTTGGCGGCTTTCGCCAGGCCCTTTTCGCGCAGATAATCCACCGCCTTCTCAAAATCGCCTTCGGCAACTTCGAGCGCTTTACGGCAGTCCAAAATGCCGGCGGCCGTAGCCTCTCGCAGTTCTTTAACCATAGCCGTCGTAATTCCCATGGTTCTACTCCTCATCCCCTTCAATGTCGTCATCCGACAAATCGTCATCCATCAGGTCATCATCCACCAACTCGTCATCGGCCAGGACGTCCTCAGAGAAATCCTCTTCAACAGCCAGTTCCGCAACGACAGGCGCGCCCTCAACAACCGCTGCACCAGGGGCGACAGCCGGTTTGCGAGAGAGGGGACGACGCCCGATGTACGCACTTGCATCCTCGTCCTCGTCCTCGTCGCCCTCAAACTGAATTTGTCGCAAGCGCGCCAGCGTTTCGGCGCTGAGATACTTCTGGTCTTCGGCAAAGAGTTCTTCTTCTTCAGGCGCGACGTCTTTGCGCAACGCCAACCCGTCCAGGGCGGCATCGGCAATCTTGGAAGTCAAGAGGCGAATGGCGCGAATGGCGTCATCGTTAGCCGGAATAACATGATCGATCAGATAGGGGTCACAGTTCGTATCCACAATGGCGACAATGGGAATTCCCATACGATCGGCCTCTTTCACAGCGGTGCTCTCGTTCTGCACATCAATTACGAAAACCGCACTGGGCAGCCGTTCCATCTGCTTGATTCCCCCCAGCCGCATATTCAATTTGTCAATTTCCCGGGTGAGCATAAGCGCTTCTTTCTTCGTTAGCAGCTCAAACTCGCCCGCGTCGCGGCGCGCCTCCAAGGTTTTCAGATGGTCAATTCGCTGCTTGATTGTGCGCCAGTTGGTCAAAACGCCGCCCAGCCAGCGTTGGTTGACGTAGGGCATACTACAGCGGGTGGCTTCTTGCCGGATGGTTTCCTGCGCCTGCCGCTTGGTTCCTACGAACAACACCTGCCCACCCTGGGCCACCGCATCCCGCACCACCGCGTAGGCCGCTTCAATCGCCTTCACGGTTTGTTGCAGGTCAATAATATGAACCCCATTGCGCTCCGTATAGATATAGCGCGCCATCTTGGGATTCCAACGCCGGGTGCGATGTCCGAAATGGACCCCGGTCTCCAACAACTGCTTCATCGAAATAATCGCCATAAACCTTCAAAATCCTCCTGATAGTTTTGTTTTGGGCCTCTGTGACCTTCATCCCCTAGGGGACCGGCGCAGTCTACCGGCACATCCCCCGCAGGTCCAATCACATGTGTTTTTAACCACAATTTGTTTTGGGCCAAAATGAATTTTACCATAAGACGAGCATACGGCAACTATCCCCCCGGCTACCAATCCACGACCGAATGATCGTCCTCCAGATAGCGCTCCGGATTACGCCAATCGTGGTCGAGCTTGTCGGCCAGGGCCGCTTCATCCAATTCGATGCCCAATCCTGGCCCGGTGGGCAAGTCAATGTAGCCCGCCTTTACCACAAAGGGCTGCTTGAGATAGCCCTCCCCCAACGAAACGTGCTCCTGGGTGATGAAGTTGGGGATGGACGCATCCAGTTGAATGCACGCAGCCAAGGAAATCGGTCCCAGCGGGTTGTGCGGCGCAATACCCGCGTAGTGGGCCTCGGCCATCCCCGCGATCAGGCGCGCTTCGTTGATGCCCCCTGCATGGCACAGGTCCGGCTGAAGGACGCTCGCCGCGTGCTTCTCCAGCACTTCGCGGAAGCCCCACTTGGTAAACAGGCGCTCACCGGTCGCAATCGGCAAGTGCGTGCCGCGCGCGATCTCTGCCATCACGTCCGCGTTTTGGCATTGGCACGGTTCCTCAATGAACATCGGCTGGTAGGGTTCCAGCCCCTTGATCAGCAATTTGGCTGTCTGCGGGCTGATCGCGCCGTGAAAGTCAATGGCGATATCCACCTCCGGGCCGGCGACGGTCCGCATAGCCGCGAAGTGTTCGACGGTGCGCGCAACAAAGCCGGGCGTCTCCACAATCCGCGCCGGACGACCTCCCTGCACGCCGGTCTTGAATGCATTGAAGCCCAACGCCAGCCCCTGTTTGACCGCCTCAGTGTCACCCGCGTGCTTGTACATACGGATGCGGTCGCGGGTCGGCCCGCCGAACAGCTTATAAATCGGCACGCCCAACGCCTTGCCGGTCAAATCCCACAACGCCTGCTCGACGCCGCTCAATGCACTGGTTAGGATCGGGCCTCCGCGGTAGAAGGCGTGGCGGTACATCGCCTGCCAGTGATGGACGACGCGCGTGGGGTCCTGCCCGACAAGGTAGGGCGCCAGTTCCGCCACCGCTTGCGCGCACGTCAACGCGCGCCCCTCAAGGATCGGCTCGCCGAGACCCACCAACCCTTCGTCTGTATGAATCTTGAGGAAGAGCCAGCGGGGTTTCACCAAAAGAGTTTCCAGTCGCGTGATTTTCATTGACAGTCTCCTTCTGGATGCTTGGGCGTTGGAACGTGAGAACGTTCGAACGTTTAAACGTGGCTGGCGTTCTTTGCTGCCCTGATAAATACCCTGACCTTCGCGTGATCCTTTTTCCCCTTCGCCGCCTCCACCCCGCTGGAAACGTCCACGCCCCAGGGGCGCACCTGCGCGACGGCGTCGGCGACGTTGTCCGGCGTCAGGCCACCCGCCAGCAACAGACGACACCGCTCCGCCAGCCAGCGCGCCATCTCCAGATCGGTCACCTGCCCCGTGCCGCCCATCTGTTGCGGATGATAGGCGTCCACGAGAAGGTCTGGGGTAGACGGTAGGCGGTAGACGGTAGGCGGTAGACGGTAGACGGCAAAATTCTCCTGCGCCTCCGTGAGGGTTTGGGGGCGCAGGGCTTTGAAGGCATGCGGCGCGAGCGCCATAACCATTCCCGGCGTCTCTGCCCCGTGAAGCTGCGCCAGGTCCACACTGGCGGCGGCGATGGCCGCGCGCACGGCGTCCATCGGTTCATCCACGAACACCCCCACACAGCGCGGCGCAACGTCGCCAAATTCCGCGCGGATGGCCCGCACGATTTCCCCCGCCGGTTCCGGTGCAATATAACGTGGGCTAGGCGGATAAAAGATAAATCCCAAAAAATCCGCGCCCGCCGCCGTAGCGACGCGCGCGTCCTCAAGGTTGGTAATGCCGCAAATTTTTACGTATACCAATGGAATCGTCTCTAAAACGGCAAATCGGGAGTAGCGGGTTTCTGTGGTTGGGGGGAACCCGACTGAGGCGGTCGCCCGTCTAGCAACTCCCGTACCCTCGCCCCGACGTCTTCCGCTGTCACCAGCGCCTCGCCCACCAACATAGCATCCACGTCCAAAGCGGCCAGCCGCGCCACATCTTCCGGCGTGTGGATGCCGCTCTCCGCAACAACCGTGACGCGACCGAAAATACGGGGACGCAGGGCGGCAGTCGTGTCCAGGGTAACGTCAAACGTCTGCAAATTGCGGTTATTGATACCAATGATACGTGGCCGCAGGGCCGTGGCGCGCATCAATTCCTCAGCATTATGGACTTCAATCAGCGCGGCCATTCCCAGGTGGCGCGTGAGCGCGTAGAGGTTATGCAACTTCGCATCATCCAGCGCGGCGACGATGAGCAACAATGCGTCGGCGCCGGCGATGCGGCTCTCGTAGACCTGATACAAGTCTATGATGAAGTCCTTGCGCAACACCGGCACGGCGACCGACTGCTGCACAACACGCAAGTCGGCCAGACTGCCCTGGAAAAAGTGTTCGTCGGTCAGCACACTGATCGCTGCCGCGCCGTTGTCCGCGTATGTCTGCGCCAACGCCGCCGGATCGAAGTTCGGGCAGAGCAATCCTTTGCTTGGCGACGCCTTCTTCACTTCCGCGATCAAGCTGACACCCGGCGCCTGGAGCGCAGCCCAAAAATCGCGCGGCGGATGCGTCAACTCCGCTGCAACCCGCAGCGTTTCCAGGGGTGTTCCTTGTTTTTTCCGGGCCACCTCCTCGCGCTTGTGGGCAATGATGGTGTCCAGGATGGTCGTAGGGTTCGTCACCATTTGCGCGCCCGTAGGGTGAAAATCCACGGCAATTTCCCGGCGTGTTGGGGATAATGATACCAGCCCTTGACGCAAGGCTCCATGCCGGGGAAGAGTTTGAAGAACAGCCGGTCATACTCGTTGAACGCTTCCAGTTGCAATCCGGCCTTGAGCAGCGCGTTGAAGATGTCGCTGATCGTCCAGGCCCATTCATAGGAGGGTGACTGGTGCTGGTACATCGCGTCGGCGTAATCGCCCGCGGCATCCCAAAACAGCGGCTCGGCGGTGTGAAAGTACGAGAACAGCGGCTTCAACTCGCCCGATTCCAATTCCTCGAAAGCGTTCCACATCGGGTGCGATTCCATGATGTAGAACAGGCCGCCCGGCTTCAGAAAATGCGCGATGATCCGCCCCCACGCCTCGAGGTCGCGCAGCCAGCACAACACGCCGCGCGAGGTGTAGACGACGTCGAACTGCCCTTCCAAAACGTTGGGCAAATCGTAGATGCTCGCCTCGATGAACGTTGCGGGCAATTGCGTCTCCTCCGCCAACTGCCGCGCCGCCGCAATGGACGCCGCCGAAAAGTCCACGCCCGTGACCACCGCGCCCTGCCTGGCCCACGAGAGCGTGTCCGTCCCGATGTGGCATTGCAGGTGCAGCAGCGTCTTGCCCGTCACGTCGCCGACCTCGCGCAGCTCAATCTCATCCAGCGCGCTGCCGCCGGCCTTGAGCATGGCGACCGCTTCATACGCCTGGACGTGGGCAGGGACGACTTCATCCCAGTGGGCCTGATTGGCTTGTTCGGGCTGAGTAAGAGGATTGGGCATGTAGAAACCTCCCTTGAATCAGTCTTTACTGTTCATCCCATGCCATTGTACCTGTCATCCCCAAAGGAGCAAGACGCCCCAAAATTTCATCCCGCCTGCATCACGCCTTCTCCAGGAATACGATAGTGTGCGTCGCCATTTCCTGCCGTTTGAACTCGCGGTAGCCCAGCTTGTGGTAGAGGTGCAGCGCCGGCTCGCTTTTGTGACCGGTGAACAGCTCGAAGCGCCGCGCCGTGCTGAAATGCTGTTCCAGGGTTTGCAGCAATCGCGCGCCGATGCCCCGGTTTTGCACGTCAGGGTGGACGATCAGCCGCCCGATATAGCAGGTGCCGTCCTTTTCGTAGCCGCGCACCGAGCCGACGATGCGTTCCCCGGACGTGGCCTTGAAAAACGTCATGCGCGCAAAATCCGCCCGGATTTCCTCCGGCGTCTGGCGCAACGGCGGCAGGGTGAAGTCACTGTAGCGCTCGGCCTCGCTCCGGTAGGCCAGTTTTTGCAGGGCCAGGATGGCGTCTAGATCCGCCTCCGCCGCGCCCGTGATGGCGACGGCTTCCCAGTGATGCAACTCCTCCTGGGTGAAACGGCGCACCATCTCGCGGAACAGCGCCTCGATCAGGTCTGGGCTGACGCCGGCTTCCTCGGCCCATACGCGCCGCTGCTGCACCATCGCGGCGACGCGCTCGGCGGCTTGCACCTCTGCCGTAGTCGTCTTGAACTTCGCCGCTGCACGCACATACGGCGCCCGCTGCCCGATAAGCGCAACTATCTGCCGGTCAAGCGCATCAATGGCCGCACGGACGTCGGCTAGAGTTTGGCAATCAACAACAGGTTTCGTGATAACAGTGTCCATGTAATATATCCAGGCTCGCCGACCACTCACAATCTGCTTAACCTGCTAAATCTGCTGACTAAAAAATGGGGTTAGCCCACGTTTAGTCTACGATTTAGCCAACCATCCCCTGGCTACACGCCACCAACCCCTCAAGGCTACGCAACGCTGCCCCGCTGTCAATGCTTTCCGCCGCCTTGACGACGCCATCCGCCAGATCCGTCGCCAGCCCGCCCACGTGGAGCGCCGCCGCCGCGTTGAGCAGCACCACATCCCGCTTGGGGCCGCGATCTTTGCCGGAGAGGAGCGCGCGGGTGATGGCCGCGTTGGCCGCCGGATCGCCGCCGCGCAGGTCGGCAGGCGCGGCGCGGTCGAAGCCCAGGTCGCGCGGATCGAGCGTCTGCGTGACCACCGCCCCGTTGCCCGGCGCGACGCCAAACACGCTGATGCGGTTCGGGCCGGTCGTGGTCAGCTCGTCCAGCCCGCCGTCGCCGTGGACGACGTAGGCGGCCCGCGAGCCGAGCGCCTGAAGCACGCTTGCCAGCACGTCGGTGAGCGCGGGATCGTAGACGCCGAGCACCTGCGCCTGCGCGCCCGCCGGATTCGTCAGCGGCCCCAGGATGTTGAAGACGGTGCGCACGCCCAACTCGCGGCGCGGGCCGATGGCATACTTCATCGCCGGGTGCAGCTTCGGCGCGAAGAGGAAGCCAATGCCGATCTCGTCAATGCACTGCGCCACCTGCTCCGGCGTCAAGTCGAGGTTGACGCCCAACGCGCCCAGCACATCCGCACTGCCCGACTGACTGCTCACACTGCGGTTGCCGTGCTTGGCGACGCGCAGCCCCGCGCCCGCCGCCACAAACGCCGTCGTTGTGGAGATGTTGAATGTGCCGGAGCGGTCGCCGCCGGTGCCGCACGTGTCTATCAGGCCGTCCTGGTGCGGCGTCACCCGCACGGCGGCCCGGCGCATCGCGCGCGCGCAGCCGGTGATCTCCTCCACCGTCTCCCCCTTCACGCGCAGCGCGATGAGGAATCCGGCGATCTGCGCGGGCGTCGCCTCCCCCGTCATCACCTGCGCCATCACCCCCTCGGCCTGCTCCATCGTCAAAGACTGCCCCTCTAACAGTTGATTCAAAGCTGTGGTAATCATCGTTTTCCTCCTAAATACCTGGTAATGGGTAATGAGTAATGGGTAATGAGTAATGAGTAATGAGTAATGAGTAGACTGACTCCTTACTCATTTCTCCTTACTCATTTCTCGTTACTTACTGCATCTCCAAAAAATTCTTCAAAATGGTCTTCCCATGTTCCGTCAAAATACTTTCGGGATGAAATTGAACGCCGACGAGGGGGGCGGTCTTGTGGTGGAGCGCCATCACTTCGCCGTCAGTGGTGAAGGCGGTGGCCGTGAGGCAGTCGGGCAGCGGCTCCTGGACGAGCAGGCTGTGGTAGCGCATCGCTGTGAACGGGCTGGGCACCCCTTCGAACACGTCCGTCCCATAGTGATAGACCGCGCTGGTCTTGCCGTGCATCAGCCGGTCGGCGCGATCCACCGTGCCCCCAAACGCCGCCCCGATGCACTGATGCCCCAGGCACACGCCGAGGATGGGCGTCGTGGCGTGAAATTCGCGGATGATGTCCACCGACACGCCGCCGTCGTCCGGCGTCCCCGGCCCCGGCGAGATCACAATCGCGCTCGGCTGCATCGCGCGGATTTCGTCCAGCGTGATGGCGTCGTTACGCCGCACCGTCATCTCCGCCCCCAACTCCCCCAAATACTGCACCAAATTGTACGTAAACGAATCGTAGTTATCTATGACGAGTATCATTGTATTTTCCTCCTTGAATGATTGATGGTAGACGGTAGACGGCCCTGTCTACTGTCTACTGTCTACTAGATTCCCTGCTCCGCTATCTCAATCGCCTTGCTCAACGCGCCGGCTTTGTGCATCGTCTCGTGGTATTCCGTCGTCGGGTCGCTGTCGGCGACGATGCCCGCGCCGGCCTGCAAATAGGCTACGCCGTCCTTGAGGACGATGGTGCGGATGGTGATGCAGGTGTCCATGGCGCCGTTGAAACCGAAGTACCCCACCGCGCCGCCGTAAGGCCCGCGCTTGACGCCTTCCAGCTCGTCAATGATCTCCATCGCCCGCACTTTGGGCGCGCCGCTGAGCGTCCCCGCCGGGAAGGTGGTGCGCAGCAGGTCGAAGGCGTCCAGCCCGTCGCGCAGGCGGCCCTCCACGTGGCTCACCAAGTGGATGACGTGGGAGTAAGTTTCGGTGACGAGCAGTTCGGGCACGCGGATCGTGTTGAAATCGCAGACGCGGCCCAGGTCGTTGCGGCCCAGGTCCACGAGCATGACGTGCTCGGCGCGCTCTTTGGGATCGGCCAGAAGTTCGGCTTCGAGCGCGCGGTCGGCTTCGGGCGTCGCACCGCGCGGGCGCGTCCCGGCGATGGGGCGGACGGCGG
>JAKQHY010000132.1 GCA_029555965.1 Chloroflexota bacterium
CCGGCGATGGTGATCTTCACCATCGTGGCGAGCGCGCTGCTGGGGCTGCCCAGCCCGCTGGTAGAGGCGCGGGAAGCGGGCATCTACCGCAGCTTCAAAATCAACGGCGTGCCGGCGGTGTCCATCATCGCCATCCCCACGCTGACGACGATGTTTCACGGGCTGATCGCCGCAACGCTGATCGCGCTCACCTGCGGGCCGCTGTTCGGGGGCGCGACGCCCACGAACTGGGCGGCCCTCGTGGGGTTGTCCGTGGTAATGGCGTTTACGTGCAACGCTCTCGGCGCGCTCATCGGCGTGGTCAGCAAAGACAGCCGGATGACCGTGATCCTGGCGCAACTGCTCTTCCTGCCCTCCATGCTCATCGGCGGGCTGATGATGCCCCTGAGCGTCCTGCCGGAGTCGGTGCGCCCGTTCGCCGGGTTGCTGCCCACCGCCCACGCGATGCAGGCCTTCGAAGGGCTAGCCTACGGGCGTGAGACGCTCTTCAATCCGACGGCGTCGGCCCTCGTCCTGCTCGCCAGCGGCCTGATCGCCTTCGGCCTGGCGATCTACCTCTTCAACTGGGACAGCCGCAACCAATCCCGGCGCGGGCATCCGCTGATGGGGCTGCTGGCGCTCGCGCCATACGTGGTGGGGATGTTGATCAAGTAACCATTCGCGCTGCGTAAAACGTGAAACGTGAAACGTGATGATCTCACGTTTCACGTTTTACGTTTTAAATGGCAATTCTCCATCACCGCTTTCGGTGTATACTTTGAAAGAAAATAGCTCGCGCAGACTACCCAACTAACGACTATCAGACTATTTTCGGAGGATTTATGGCAAAACGTTTATCCGTGATTGACGTAGACCGCTGCGTCGGCTGCCAGGCGTGCATGTTCGCTTGCGCGCGGCGGGTGGGCGAGGGTGGATTGGAAGCCTCGTGCATCCACGTCCATTCGGCCGGCGGCATCCGCAAGGGCTTTGTCGTCGTCGTGTGCCGCGCCTGCCCCGATCCCCCCTGCGCGCGCTCCTGCCCCACCGATGCGCTCGTCCCCCGCGAAGGCGGCGGCGTCAAATTCAAGCCCAACCTCTGCGTGAGTTGCAAGAATTGTGTGGAAGCCTGTCCTTTCGGCGCAGCCTTCTGGGATGAAAGTCAGCACAAGCCGCAGATTTGTGTCTATTGTGGGTACTGCGCAGATTATTGTCCGTATGATGTGATCAAGTTGGAAGAAATGGGAAAGGAATAAGGCCGGGATGTGGTAAAATCTCATTTGGATGTAACAGTTCAAGTGTAGTGATATACCGTTCAGATGGGAGCATTCTGGTGAATAAACGTTTAGTCTTCCCTTTTACCGCGATCGTGGGACAGGAGCGCATGAAGCGCGCCCTGATTTTGAACGCCATTCATGTCCGCATCGGCGGGGTGCTGATTCGAGGGGAACGTGGCACAGCCAAGTCCACGGCGGCGCGCGCCCTGGCTGCCCTGCTGCCGGAAATCAGAGTTGTGGCCGGCGACCCGTTTGGCTGCGACCCCGAGCAACCGGCGACGTGGTGCACCAATTGCCACGAGCGCGCCGCAGCTACGTCCGCCGAATTGCCGGCGACAACAAAGAAAGTGCCCTTTGTGGAACTGCCGGTGGGCGCGACCGAAGATCGCGTAGTCGGCACGCTCGACATCGAACGCGCCATCCAAAAAGGCGAGCGGCGCTTCGAGCCAGGCGTCCTGGCGGCGGCCAATCGCGGCATCCTCTACGTGGACGAAGTCAACTTGCTGGACGATCACATCGTGGACGTCCTGCTCGATGCAGCGGCGATGGGCGTCAATACGGTCGAACGCGAAGGCATTTCCTTCCAACATCCCGCCCGCTTCATCCTGGTAGGGACGATGAACCCCGAAGAGGGCGACCTGCGTCCGCAGTTGCTTGACCGCTTTGCGCTGTGTGTGGACGTGCAGGGCATCCAGGACGCCCGCGCGCGGATGGCAATTATGGAACATAATCTGGCGTTTGAAGAAGACCCGGAAAGTTTCTACGCGGAATGGCGCCCTCACGAGGAAGCGCTGGCAGCGCGCATCGAAGAGGCCCGCCGGTTGCTCCCGCAAGTCCACTACACCCGCGCCGACATGGCGACCATTGCGGGCATGATGGGCGGCCTGGGGGTAGACGGCCACCGCAGCGATCTGGTGATCCTCAAGACGGCGGTGGCGCACGCGGCTTGGGAGGGTCGGCCGCGCGTCACTGACCGCGACATTATGCTGGCCGCCGAACTCGCCTTGCCGCATCGTCTGAAGCGGAAACCCTTCGACGAAGTACAAACCGCGCTCACGTCGCTGGAAAAGATGGTGACGACGGCGCGTACCCAGGCCGCTAACAACGAGGGCGAAGCCGAAGAAACTGTGGTGGAAGAGGCGCAGGCCGGGGAGGAACGCGAAAAAAAAGTATGAGCGTTGAGGCGGGCGACGCGGCTGCCGAGGCCGCCGACTCGTCTCAACGCCAGGCATTCGCACAGGACACCCCACAGTGGCCCTCCGAAGGGAAGTGGTGGGAGGGCGGCAAGCTCATCCAGCCCGGCGCGCTGTTTCAGGCGCGCAAGTTGGAAACCCCGCAGGATCGCCGCGTGCGCGCCACGGCCGGCCGACGCAGTCGCACGCGCACCACCCGCAAGCGCGGCCGCTACGTGAGTGCGCGGCCTTCACCACAAGATGCGTCAGACTTGGCGTTTGACGCAACACTGCGCGCGGCGGCCCCTTTCCAATTGGAACGCCGCCAGAAGGATGGCCTGGCGCCGGCCCTGCACCTGCGCCCCGGCGACTATCACAAAAAACAACGCGTCCGGCGCGCGGCCAACCTGATCATATTTGCAGTGGACGCTTCGTGGTCCATGGCCGTCTCTGAGCGGATGGAGGCCACCAAGGGCGCAGTGCTGTCGCTGCTGACCGATGCTTATCAACGGCGAGATCGTGTAGGAATGATCGTCTTTCAAAAAGATCGCGCAACCCTGGTGTTGCCGCCTACCAACAGTGTGGAATTGGCGCAGAAGCAACTGGTGAACCTGCCGGTTGGCGGAAAGACGCCCTTATCCGCCGGTCTATGGCTGGCGCAGCAGGCCATCACACGAGAGAAACTCCGCTACCCGGAACTGCTCCCCCTGCTCATCCTCTTGACCGATGGCGCCGGCAACGTCTCGATGGGCAACCTGCCGCCCCAACTGGAAGCCTACACCATCGCCGACCAGATCCACGAACAGGATATTCGCTCAGTGGTCATCAATATGGAAAGTGCGGACTTCGATAAAGGCCTGGCGCAATCTCTGGCCGACCATCTAGGGGGGGCATGCTACCGCCTGGCGGCACTGCATAGCGCCTCCCTGGTACAGATGGTGCGCGACGAACTGGCGACGTCTTAAATTGAGGGATTGGGGATTGGGGAATAGGAATTAGGGTGACGCCCAATCCCCAGTCCCTAGTCCCCCATCCTTATTTTCCAGGAGGCAGGAATGTTAGCTGAACAGGTAGGCGCGGCCTTGCTGGCGCGCCATTGGCGATTGGCAGTGGCAGAGTCGGCAACCGGAGGGTTGGTAGGACACTTGCTCACCGCCGTTCCTGGCTGCTCCGCGTACTTCTGGGGCGGCGTGATCGCGTATGCCAATGAGGTCAAGCAAAACGTGCTTGGGGTGCACGCGGAAACCCTCGCCCGGTGGGGCGCCGTCAGCCCACAAGCAGCGCTGGAAATGGCGCAAGGCGTCTGCCGCGTCGTAGGCGTTGAAATGGCAGTGAGCATCACCGGCATCGCCGGACCGACTGGCGCCACCCTCACCAAGCCGGTAGGGTTGTACTATATAGGATTGGCCGCACCTGGCGAGCGGTGGGTATGGCGCTATCAACTCCGGGGCGAGCGCAGTTCCAACAACGAAGCCATCGCACACGCCGTGCTGACTCACATACGCGACTATTTGAACGCCGCCCACATTTAAGATATTTTGACTTCATCCCACCCTGCGTTATACTTATACGTGAAACTAAATTATCCGAAGATCGTAATTTCAAATTAGCATATTCTCATTGAAGGAGGGTTAGAATGAGCAAACGACCTGGAGGTCAACTAGCAACACGCCCGCTCCATTTCATCTGGATTGCGGACTGTTCTGGTTCAATGAAGGACGATGGTAAAATTCAAGCCTTGAACATGGCGATCCGTGAGGCCATCCCACACATGCAGAAAGTCGCCTCCGAAAACCCCAACGCGCAGGTACTTGTGCGCGCCATTAAGTTCTCCAGCGGCGCACAGTGGCACATCTCGCAGCCCACCCCCGTGGAGGATTTCAAGTGGGTAGACATCAAGGCCGACGGCGTGACGGACCTGGGCAAGGCGCTCTCCATGGTAGCCGACCAGCTCAAAATCCCGCCGATGACCGATCGCGCGCTGCCGCCGGTGTTGGTGCTTATCTCCGATGGGCAGCCAACGGACAGCTTCGAAAAAGGCTTGCAGAAGCTCATGGATGAACCCTGGGGCAAAAAGGCTGTACGCATTGCCATCTCTATCGGCAAAGACGCCGATAATAATGTGTTGCAGAAATTCATCGGCCATAACGAGATCAAACCGCTTCAGGCCAACAACCCCGAAGCCCTGGTAAACTACATCAAATGGGTGTCCACCGCCGTCCTCAAGTCGGCCTCGTCGCCGGCAAGTCAGGCCGCGGCGGCCTCCCCGGTGGCGGGCGTCCAGGCCATCCCGGTCCCCACAGTTGCGCCAGTGGACCCCAATGCGCTGGTTCCGCCGCCGCTTCCGGTGGATGCCGCAGTGGCGCCGCCCGTCCCGACTGTAACGGCGCCGATCATCACCAACATCCCGATTCCTGCCGCGCCTGTCGAGGATGCGGCTGTCACCGCCGACGACGTCTGGTAAACCCTGAGGCATACTATGGGAAATGCACCGGAACGGCATACCATTCAATGGCACGCCATCGGCCAATCGGTCCGGGGGGCCTCCCATGTACGGTCAGGATTACCGAACCAGGATGCAATTGACTGGCAACCGAAATCTGGCGATGGCCCGCCGCTGATTGTAGCCGTCTCCGACGGCCACGGCAGCCCCAAGAGCTTTCGCAGTGATGTAGGTTCCCAATTTGCCGTTGAACAAACTGTCGCCATCATTCAGGAATTGGTGGCCGGGCAGCCGGCCACCATCAGCCTTTCGATGGTCAAGCGCGCGGCAGAGGAACGTCTGCCCCAAGAGATCGTGCGGCGCTGGCAAGAGGCCGTGAATGCGCATCTACGCGCACACCCCTTCGAGACTGAAGAACTGGATGCCCTGGAAACCAAACAAGGCGGAGCCGCGCGCGATACGGTTTTCAACAACCCGCACCTGGCCTATGGCGCGACCATCCTGAGTATTCTGGTAACAGACACCTACATTCTCTACTTACAACTGGGAGACGGCGATATCCTGGCCGTAATGCCGGACGGCGCCATCACCCGCCCCGTGCCGGGCGATGAACGACTCTTTGCCAACCAAACCACATCGCTCTGTTCCCATGACGCTTGGCGAGATATGCGCCTGCGCTTTCAAACCCTGTACGGCGTACTCCCCGCGCTGATTCTCATTTCATCGGACGGCTACGCCAACTCCTTCGTCAACGATGACGAATTTCTGAAAGTTGGCGTGGACATTCTCGACATCCTGAAAACCGACGGGGTTGCTACCGTGGCGGCGAACTTGCCGGATTGGTTGAACGATGCCACCAAATCCGGCAGCGGCGACGACATCACACTGGCGATTATCTACCGCTCTGACATCCCGGCGACGCCCAAAAAACGAACAGCAGACAGTGCAACGCCGCCGATCGAAAAAAAAGAACTGGAAAAATTCCCCGAATCGCCCGACGCCGCGCCCCAACCACCCAAGGTAGACCCCGACGCCGTCCTTGAAGAAGAACTGGGGGCAACCTCCCCGATAGAAGAAGGGCCGCCAGCAGAAATCGTGGAAGAAACGGCGTCAACACCCCCGCCGGCGGAAGAAGTGAAACCGGTGGAAGTCGCAGAGGAGACGCCAGATGCACCTCCTCAAGAAACGCCCGTTGTGACTCCGTCAGTTGCGGAAACAACGCCATCCCCTACCTCAGAAGCGGCGGCGGCCACGCCCCCCGCGCCACGGCGGCGGCGCCGCCGGCGCATCAAATATACTGAAGGCCCGCTCGAACCGAGTAAAAAATTACCCGACCGTTTTTATGAAGACTGATCGGCGCTTTTCTGACGCAACGCACTTCAAATACCCTGAAGTGCGTTGCATCGTGTGTAAATCATAAATCACTGTGAACAACTTAGTCCGGCAAAAACTCCGCGAAATCATAGAGCAGTATGGGGAGGAAATTGCAGCGGATCCCCGTCGTTGCAAAGGGCTGTTATTAGACTATTGCGGTCAATATCGGCGTGAAATCTTTGTGCTGACCACCGCGCAAGAAGAAAACATCCCGCGCAGCCTGCAAAACATCCCAGATAGTGTGCCGTTGTCGGTGCTGATGGCGCAACTCACCCGCCGGCTGGTCGAAAACCGCGCGTTGGACGAAACTGCTGCGCGGTGGGCAGCCGTCACCTGGGCTTACGCCCTGGGGATGAAGATAGATGAGCCGTCTCACGTAGTCACGCCGGGGCCGGCTGTCGAGCCGCCACTGCCGACGGCCCTGCCCTCGCTCGATACGCCCCCGCCATTGCCACCCTCGCCAAAAGCGGCCCCGGCGACCACCTACACCTCGAAGTACGTGGTGGAAATTTACGCCCGGCCACGCGATCAGGCTAATGCCAAATGGCAGCGCCTCGGCGCTACGCCGGGGAAAGTGACGGTGCCGCCCGATATGACCCTGGGACTGCGCCCTTCAGGGGTGGCCGGCAACGCCCTGGCGGATTGGGTCAAGGAAATCCCCATTCCACTAGAAGTTACCTCCCTTGAACTCAGCGACCCGGTCAGCGACACCGGCATTTTTTCACTGAGCAAACTCGCCAACTTGACGCTCCTCGCGCTCAACCGCGCCGATGCTCTCAGCGACACCGGCATGAGCTACCTGGCCAAGCTGCCCAGATTAGTGACGCTAACCGTGGCCTGGTGTGAGCGCATTACCGACAATGGGCTGGACTATCTGCACGCGCTGCTCAATTTGAATTACCTCACTCTGGCCTGGGCCAACGTCACCGACGCTGGCCTGGCCCATTTGCGCAACCTGACCCCGTTGGTCATGCTAGGCCTGCGTGAATGTAAGCACATCACCGGGGCGACCTTCACCAACCTCAATGCCCTGACCAAGCTGGTCACACTGGAATTGGCTGGCTGCTCCCGATTGAGCAATCAAGGCTTGCGCTACCTGAGCAACCTCACCAGTTTGCGCAAACTCGACCTATCGCGTTGCTCTGGGATTGACCGACAGGGAATCGTGCATCTGAGCCGCTTGCCGCAGTTGAGTTACCTTGATCTTTCCCGGAACCCGCAAGTGCGTGACACCGAACTCATTTCCCTGTGCAACCTCCCTGCCTTGTCCAGCCTGAGCCTCGCCCATACCCGGATTGGCAACAAGGGCCTCACGCATGTCGGAGATATGTTCAACCTCATTTACCTCGATCTCTCGTGGTGCGAGGCCCTCACCGATGCGGGACTACTCCCCCTCCGCCGCCTGGAAAAGCTGGCTTACCTGGACTTGCGCGGCTGCAAAAAAGTGACCGCGCGCGGCGTTGCCAAACTGTCCCGGCCGGGGCTGTACATCTCCCAGTAATGCACCCGCTGCCCCGCCAAAAGCTGCGCGAAATCGTCGCCCACTATGGCCCGGAAGTACTCGATGACTCCCGCCGCTGCCGGGCGCTCCTCTCCGACCTGTGCGGCGCGTACCGGGGAGAAATCAATCTGCTGACGATGGCGCTGCAAGAGGGCGTGGCGGCAGATTTGCGCAGCGCGACAGGCGCCATCCCTTATCCCCTACTGTTTGCCTGGTTGACGCACCGCCTGCTGGACACCTATTTTCTGACCGAAGAGGCCGCGCAATGGGCAGTCGAAGCCTGTGCAGAGGCGCTGGCGCTTTCTCCCCAAACTCACATGACCCCACGCACCTTCACCTCCGCTTTACCCGTGACGCTATGGGGACGTTCCAGCGCGCTGCCGGCCGCCGAACCACACTCCGCTGCCGCTAGGCGCGAGCCGGCGCGGCTGGGAGGGCGGGGAGTGTGGCAAGAGTTAGGGACAACACCGGGCAGCCTGGAGATCCCGGCGGATTACGAAATCCGCGCCAATGCATACTTGGGCGATGGCGATCTGGCCCGGCTGGCGCACGACCTGGTCGTCTTCGGCCCAGTCCAGGAACTCGATCTGAAATACAGCCCTCTAACTGACATTGGGATCGCGTCACTGGCCGAACTGACCGGTCTGCTGCGTTTAGACTTATCACGCACCCAGATGGGCGACATTGGTTTACGCCACCTGCGCCCGCTGGCCCTGCTCAATACCCTCAACCTGTGGTGGTGTGAGCGCCTCAGCGATGCCGGGTTGGCGAATCTGGCCGCGCTGCCGCACCTCACCGACCTCAACCTGGGGCGCTGCGCCGCGCTCACCGACGTGGGCTTGAGTCACCTGCGCGATTTGCCGCGCCTGGGGCGCCTGAACCTGGAGGGAACTCAGCTTAATGACGGCGGTCTGGCGGCGCTCAGCGCGCTGGAGCATCTGGCCGACCTGGGCCTGGCCGAGACGCCCATCAGCGGGGCGGGGCTACAGGCGTTGCGTCCACTGCCCTACCTGACCCGTCTGGATTTGCGGCATTGCGTCCGGCTGACCAACGGCGGTTTGCAACACCTCCGCGCGCTGCCACAGCTCGACGTGCTCGACCTGGGCGCGTGCGGGCAACTCGCCGATGCCGGCCTGCTTCCACTGCGACACCTCACCGGGTTGACCCGTCTCGGCCTGGAGAGCACCGACATCGGCGACGCAGGGTTGGTATACTTGCGCGACCTTCGCGCGCTGGCCTGGGTGGATTTAAGCTGGACAAAGGTGAGTGACGAAGGGTTGGCGCGGCTCGCGCCCCTTGCCGGCCTGGTGGACCTGGCGCTCGCCGGCCTGCGCATCACGGACGCCGGATTGCCGCACCTGCATGCCTTCCCGGACCTGGCCCGGCTCGACCTCTCGCACACACACATCAGCGATAAAGGGCTGGCGCACCTGAAACCGCTCGGCGCGCTGACCAGTCTCGATCTGGAAGGGACCGCGATCAGCGACGCAGGGCTGGCGCACCTGCGCGAGCTACCTCGGCTGCAATCGCTATATTTGAACGGCGCCGCCATTACCGAGGCCGGGTTGATGCACCTGCGCGCACTGCCTGAATTGCGTCATCTGGAAGTTGCCCAATGTCCACACCTGCCCGGCAATCTCACCGACATTCTGCCGCAGCCGGGATTGGTTATCTTGCGATGAGGTAAGTTGCGAGTTAGGAGCTAGGAGTTAGGAGTTAGGAGTCAGGAGTGAAGTAGCTCGCAACTCCTCACTCCTCACTCGCGTTCTTGCAAATCTACCATGCCCATATAAACTTAGAGCAACCTTGATCATCTAAACCACGTAATATCAAAAATGGGGGATAACGATGCAAATTCTAAAAGAGGGCCAAACGGTCTACACAGTCACATCCAAAATGCCCTGCGTCGCCGAAAAGTTTTTGGGCGGCGGGGGCCAAGGTGAAGTTTACCGGGCCGATCTAGACGGCAAAAAAATCGCGCTCAAGTGGTATTTCCCTGCTTCAGCAACGCCGGAACAATACAAAGGGCTGGAAACCCTGGTGAAAAAAGGTCCGCCGACGGACAAGTTCCTCTGGCCCATCGAGTTGACGCAGGCCAAAGACGTGCCCGGCTTCGGTTACATCATGCCGCTGCGCGCGCCACAGTACATCAGCATTGTGGATTTGATGAAGCGTCGCGCCGAGCCGACCTTCCGCGCCATTGCGACAGCGGGATTAGCCCTGGCTGACAGTTACCTGGAATTGCACGCGAAGGGCCTCTGCTACCGGGATATTTCTTTTGGAAATGTCTTTTTCGAGCCAAACACCGGTGAGGTGCTCATCTGCGATAACGATAACGTCGCCATTGACGGGGAAGCGCAGGGCGGCGTCCTGGGTACGCCGCGCTTTATGGCCCCGGAAATCGTGCGGAGCCAAGCGTTGCCCAGCATGCAAACCGATCTGTACTCATTGGCGGTGCTGCTGTTCTATATGATGATGGTGCATCATCCGCTGGAAGGGAAACTGGAGTCGGACATCAAATGTCTGGACCTGCCGGCGATGAACAAACTCTACGGCACCCATCCGGTCTTCATCTTTGACCCCGACAATGACACCAATCGCCCGGTGCCGGGATTCCACGATAATGTGATCGCCTTCTGGCCGCTTTACCCCCAATACATCCGCGATCTGTTCATCGAAGTGTTCACAGTAGGATTGCACGATCCCTTGGAGCGCGTCCGTGAGAGCGAGTGGCGCGCGGCAATCGTCAAGATGCGCGATGCCATCATCTACTGCCCCAAGTGTGGTTCGGAGAACTTCTATGACGGCGTGGCGCTGAAACAGAGCGGCGGCAAGCCCGGCGCGTGCTGGTCTTGCGGCGCCGATTTAATTTTGCCCCCCCGCATCCGCATCGGCGACGCGGTCGTTATGCTGAACTACGACACCAGGCTTTATCCGCATCATGTCGATCCCAGCAAGCTGTACGATTTCACTACCCCCATCGCCGAAGTAAACCAACATCCCAAAGACCCCAGCATTTGGGGACTGCGCAATCTGAGCGGCGGCAAGTGGACCATCACGACGGACGATGGCGCCATTCGCGACGTAGAAACGGGGCAAAACGTCCGCCTGGCCGTTGGGGCCAAAATCAACTTCGGCTATGGTAAAGAGGGCGAGATCCGCGTTTAAAAATTTTAGATTTGGTGATGTTAGATTTGGTGATTTGATCCATCTACCAATCTTCAATCAACAAATCTGCCGTCAACAAATCCTCAATCTAAGGAGGGCTAAGTGAGCACAGGACAATTTCCCAACCTGGGCAAGTATCGCGTTTTAGGTGTTTTGGGACAGGGCCGCTTCGCTACCGTCTATCGTGTGGAAGACACGGTGATGGGACGGCTGGGCGCCGCAAAAGTCTTCGATGCGGCGCTCGTACAGGATGAATTGTGGGTCGCGCGCTTGCAGGATAAGGTGCGCGCGTTGGCGCGCTTGCAACATCCCCACATTGTGCCAGTGTATGAGGTGGGTGAGACAGACGGGCGCCCGTACATGGTGATGCAGTTGGCCCGCGACGGCAGTCTGGCGCAGACCATTAACGCCCACAGCGGGCAGTCCGTTCCGTGGGCCAAGGCGCTGGCGTTCCTCAAGTCCGTTTGTGAAGCGGTGAACTACGCCCACGAACAGGGCACGGCGCATGGCGATCTTAAACCGGGCAATATCCTCATTGATCCGCCCGGCGGCCCGCTGGTCATGGATTTCGGCCTGACGTATTTGATGGCGGGCAACCAGGTAGGCCTGACCCGCATTGATGGCGGCGTGATCGGCACGCTGCCCTACATCGCGCCGGAAGTCTGGGAGACGGAGCCGCCAGAAATTCCGGCCGACATCTACGCCCTGGGGTGTATCACGTATGAGATGCTGCTGGGGCAGCCCTTGTTTGCCGGCGACAGCGTGATGCAGGCGATGCACGCGCACGCACAGGGGCCGCAGTTCCCCTCCGCCTGGCCCAGCGATGTCCCCCCCGGCATCGTAGATGTGCTGAAAAAGGCGTTGGCTTGGGACAAAACCACCCGTTATTCTACGCCGCTGGCTTTCTGGAACGCGCTGAATGGCCTTGGCATGCAGGTAAGCACCGGCGCGCAGTTGGCGGCGGTGGCGGCGCAGTGGAAGACTAAAGCCGAGGCGGCCATTCAATCCGGCAAGCTCCAGATTGCCAAGATGGCCGTCAGTCAGTGGCTGGCCGCCGAACCGGACAGCCCGGAGGCGCTTAAAGCGCGCGAGATCATTGACCGTATGGCAACGCCGCCGGCGCCACAGCCCCAACCGGCGGCGCAACCCACACCACAGCCGGCCCCGCCAGTCGTGGCGCAACCCACGCCGCAGCCCGTTGTGGTGCAACCCACGCCGCAGCCCGTCGTCCCGCCGCCACCGCCGGCCCCACAGGTCGCCCCACAACCGATCGTCCCACCGCCGCAACCGGCCCCGCAGCCTATACCGGTGCCGCAACTCTTCACCTTCATGACCCTCCCGGATCAACAGACGGGGATTCTGGTCAATCAATACACGGTGGAGCAATTCTTGAGCACTCAGGGACAATCCAACACTTACGCGGCCGAGGTCAACGGGCAGGCCGTGACCTTGCGTTGGTACTTCCCCGCAGAGGCTACGTCCGAACGGCGCGCGGGTTTTGAGGCGCAGATTAAGCAGGGGGCGCCCTCGCCCCACTTTCTCTGGCCGACGCGCCTGGTGGAATCCCCACTGGCAGCGGGATTCGGGTACATCACGCCGCCGCACCCCGCACATTTCAAATCACTGGAAGAGCTGGCAAAGCGCTGGACCGAGCCGACCTTCTACGTGTTGATGACCACTATGCTCAATCTGGTGGATAGTTTCATAGCGCTGCACATGCGCGGGTTGTGCTATTATGCCCTTTCTCCACGCAATGTCTTCTTCGACCCGGACGTCGGCATAGTCGCGTTAGCCTATCATGACAACATTGGCGCGGTAGGGGAAATGCGCGCGTCGGCAGATAGCGCCGTCCTGCCCTTTATGGCGCCGGAGATCGTGCGGGAAGAGGCCGCGCCCAGTGTCCAGACCGATCTGCACTCGCTGGCCGTTTTGTTGTTCTACGGGTTGATGATTCACCATCCACTGGCGGGCGAGAAGCTGACGCACACACCGGTGTTGGACGCGGCGGCCATCAAGCGGCTATATGGGACCGAGCCGATCTTCATCTTCGATCCCAACAACACGACGAACCACCCGGTGCCGGGCTATCACGTTGGCGTGCAGGACTATTGGCCGCTCTATCCCCAGGCGCTGCGCGATATGTTCACCCGCGCCTTCACCGCCGGGCTGGTGGACCCCTACAATGGCCGCATCCGCGAAACCGAGTGGCGCAAAGTCCTGGTGCAGTTGCGCGACACAATCATCTACTGCCCGCAGTGCAGCGCCGAGAATTTCTATGATTTGAGCACGCTCAAGAGCACCGGCAAATTGGGGACATGTTGGTCATGTCACGGCGATCTGGTGCTGCCGCCGCGCTTGAAAGTGGGCGACAGTATCGTCATGCTTAACTACAACACCAAGCTCTATCCCCATCACGTTGACCCCGACCGGCGCTATGATTTTTCGCAGCCGGTGGCCGAAGTCACCCAGCATCCTCAGAATCCCCACATCTGGGGGTTGCGCAATCTCAGCGCGGAGAAGTGGGTCATCACCGCCGCCGACGGCTCGATCAAGGACGTCGCCCCCACGCGCAGTCTGACGCTCTCCGCCGGGGTGAAGATCAGCTTCGGCAAGCAGGAAGGGGAAATTCGAGTATAATGACGTAAAGCGTAACACGTAAAACGTGAAACGTGAAGTTGTACGGTTAAATCATAACGTTTCACGTTTTACGTTTCGTTCAAGTTGATAAAGGGATTCGCCTATCGGGCAGCTCCTCTGGCAGAAAATTTTATTTTTTGGGTATTATCTTCGTTATTTCTAAGCCCAAGGGAGAGGAGAGAGCAATGCAGATTGTCACTGACACCGGAATGGATTTGTATCTGCCGCCGGAGGAGATGCCCGATATACCCATCCACGTGGTGCGCCACACGATCACGTTGGAGGGCAAAACCTACCACAGCGGCGAAGACATTCAACCTGAAGAACTGTATCGTATATTGGCGCAAACCGGCGGATTTCCAACCACCTCACAGCCATCGTCTGGGGATTATGCCGAAATGTACCGCAAGTTGACGCAGACCGACCCGGACATTCTGTCCATTCAGATGTCGTCGGGACTCAGCGGATCGGTCAATGCGGCGCAGGCCGGGGCGAAAATGGTGCCCGAAGCCAACGTCACCATCGTGGACGGCAAGACGTTATCGGCGGTGATGGGGTGGCAGGTCTCCGCCGCCGCCCGCGCCGTCAAAGCCGGGTGGCCGGTGCCGCAAATCGTCAAGCTCATCCAGGACATCGTCGCCGTGTCGGATTCCATCTACACGCTGGATGACCTGCGCTACCTCATCCACGGGGGGCGCATCAGCCACATGAAGGGGCTGATTGCCTCGATGCTCAAAATCAAGCCGATCATTGGGGTGGCAAAAGACACCGGGGCATACGAGCAGTTGGGACAGGCGCGCACGTTCAAACGCGCCATCGAGGAGCTGGTGAAAATTGTGTCCCGCAAACACCCCCACGGGACGCCGCTGCGCACCCAGATCATTCACGCTTACAACCCGGAAGGGGCGGCGGCCATGCGTGAAGAAGTCGAAAAGTACTATCCCTGCACCTGGTTGCCGTTGGCAAATATGTCGCCGGTACTGGGCGCGCACACGGGCACTACAATGGTGGGGTTGGGGTTTGCGTCTTTGGCGCAGTATCCCCAAGTGCCCTGAAATAAGTCAGGAGTTAGGAGTTAGGAGTTAGGAAGCCATTCCTCACTCGCAACTCCTCACTCCTCACTCGCAACTCCTAACTCCTCATTCGCAACTCCTCACTCGCAACTCGCATCACCCACGCGCTCAGCGCCAGTATCACGCCCAGGTGCAGGTGGACGTTGTTGACGAGGATGTTGTCCACGAGATCGTGCGCGGCCATGTGCATCCACGCGCCGATGAGACCGACGGCCAATCCGCGCTGCCACCCACTAAGCCGTCGCGTCGCGCCCCAAAGTCCCCAGAAGACGCTCCCCAGGAAGGTCAGGTACGCGGCTAACCCGGTCACACCGGTTTCGGCCAGCAGGTTGAGGTAGTAGTTGTGTGCGTGCCCCAGGGCCAGTTTCCAGTTGATGAGCCGGTATTCCAGGTACGCCGCATCGTAGCCGCCGAAGCCCACACCAAACCAGAAGTTCGCCCGCCACATGTCGAGCGCGGCCTGCCAGTGCGCCATGCGTTCCAGCACCGCGAAGTTGGCGTCGTTGATGCCCGCGCCGCGCACGTCCTCAAAGCGGGTGTATTCCATAAAGCCGGTCAACCGGTTGGCAATGGAGACCGGCAGCAGTCCCGCGCTATACAGCCCCAGTCCGCCGCCCACCAGCGCCAGCGCCAGCACGATGCCCCACGCCCCGCGTTTCGGCAGCGCCGCCGCCATCGCCAACAGCGCGATCCCGAAACCCATCCACGCCCCCCGCGACCACGACGCGACAATCCCCACGCCGATCAACGCGACGGCAGGCATGAGCAGCCATTTTGGAGTGAGGAGTGAGGAGTGAGGAGTGAGGAGTGAGGAGTGAGGAGCGGAAGACTGTAATTCGCAATTCCTTACTCCTAACTCGCAACTCCTAACTCGCAACTTTTTGACTATCCACTCCCACCCAATGACCAAAAGCGGGCCAACTAACAACGCGCCGATCATCCCCAGGAATCCAGCGTAGGGGTTGGGCTGCTGGAAGGTGCCGTAGGCGCGGAAGAAGCGGTCGTTGATGGCGAAGTTCTCCGGCGCGCCGCCCCACCAGACGGATTGCCAGATTCCGACGGCGGCCTGGAAGACGGCGGGCAGGGCCAGCATCACCACCAGCCAGCCGCTCCGCGCGGTTCCGTCATTTTCCGTCAGGCGGTCGTAGACCAGCAGGGCCATCAGCAGGATTTGCCCCCACTTGGCCCACTCCCACCAGCCCACCCACTCGTCAATTGGATTCCAGAGAGAGAGCAATGTCACACCCATAAAGAGCAGCAGCGGTAGCAACAACGCGGGAGCCGGCAAGCGAAAAGAACGCCGCATCAGGCCGCGCGCAGCCCACGCAGCGACGGCCAGCAGGAAGACGTATTGCCCGATCAGCGGGGGGACTTGGGGGACGGCTATCGGCAGCCAGGCCCAAAACGGCCCCAGGAACAGCGCGACCCCGATGCCAACCAGCGGTTCGATGACGCTGCCGACCGCGGCCACGCTTAACGCGATGAGCATCAGTATGTTGGGGAACGAAAATCGCGCCAGCACCAGTCCCCACAGCACGCCGGCGGCGGCCAGTAAAAGGATAGAGGGGGAGAGGGGGAGAGGGGGAGAGAGGGGAGGCCACGAAATTTTGTGTCGCTGTGGCGCCAAAAAAGTTCTCATAAGAAGCCTCGCGCGCGGAAGTGGTTCAATAGTGCACCCATTCCACCAGCTTCAAATCGTGATCGTAGGTGAATTTAGCCTGGAAAAATCCTGTTTGCGTCCGCAAGATGCGCGGCGCGAAGATCGCGTCGGCCTGGGGGATGGGGGTGTCGTTCAGATATTTGTCCAGCGGCAGCCACGCCAACGCCCCTTCGCGCAGGTCGGGACGCAACTCGCCGGTGAAGTGGTCAGTCACAAAGATGAACAGCATCCACAGCCAGTGCTCAAACGGCGAGATTTCGGTACACAGGCCGCGCAGTTGAAGGTGGGACACGACCAAGCCGGTTTCTTCCAGCATCTCCCGCCGCGCCGTCTCGTAGGGCGACTCGCCTAACTCGACTTTGCCGCCCGGCGCGATCCACAGGCCCAGATTCGGCTCTTTGTTGCGGTGCATGACCAGGACTTCGTCGCCGCGCCGCGCGTAGACCAGCACGCTCAGAATGTAACTCATCGTGGAATCCCTAGTTTTTCGCGGAAATATTCCGCCGTCCGCGCCAACCCTTCTTTGACCGGCACCTGCGGCTCCCAGCCCAGCAGCATCCGGGCGCGGGTGATGTCCGGGCAACGCACCTTCGGGTCGTCGCGCACGCGCTCGTCGGTGGGATGGACGAAGACGATGTTCGATTGGATGCCCGTGACTTCTTTGATCAAGACGGCAAAGTCCAGGATGGACATTTCATTGGGATTCCCCAGATTGACCGGGCCTTCCACGTCGGAGTTCATCAGGCGGACGATGCCTTCCACCAGGTCGGAGACGTAGCAGAAGGCGCGCGTGCGCGAGCCATCGCCATACACCGTCAACGGTTCGCCGCGCAGCGCCTGGCAGATGAAGTTCGGCACGACGCGCCCGTCGTCGGCCCGCATCCGGGGGCCGTAGGTGTTGAAGATGCGCACGATGCGGGTATCCACACTGTGATAGCGGTGGTAGGCCATCGTCATCGCCTCAGCGAAGCGTTTGCTTTCATCGTAGACGCCGCGCGGGCCGACGGGGTTGACGTTGCCCCAGTAATCCTCGGCCTGCGGATGCACGAGCGGGTCGCCGTACACTTCCGACGTGGACGCGAGAAAGTATTTGGCCCCTTTATCCAGCGCCAGCCCCAACGTGTTGTGCGTCCCCAGCGCGCCCACTTTAAGCGTCTGGATAGGGAAGTTCAGGTAGTCCACCGGGCTGGGCAGCGACGCCAGGTGCAAGACCATATCCAACGGCCCGGCCACGTAGATGTAGCTCGTGACGTTGTGCTTGATGAACGAGAAGCGCGGGTGGCCCGCCAGATGCGCGATGTTGTCCGTCGAGCCGGTGCTCAGGTTGTCCATTGCAATGACTTCGTGGCCGTCCGCCAGGTAGCGGTCGCAGAGATGGGAGCCGATGAAGCCGGCTCCGCCGGTAATTAAGATACGCATAGTCGTTTCTCTCCTTTTGATGGTAGGGATTGGGGATTGGGGATTAGGGATTGGGCAGCCCTCAATCCATAAACTTTAATCCTATTGTGATTCGTTTGCATTTGAGATGGAAATTGTACCACGAATCTTCACGAATCTACACTAAAGGGAATTTCTCAATCAACCGGCATTGACCAGTGGATGGTGTGGAAGCGCCAGTGTCCTTCTTGCTTCACCAGCACGGCGGTGAAGGTGAAGGGCCACCGGTAACCGGCGGGTTTCTCTCGTTCGCGCCAGCGCCGCACCCCAAAATGAGAGGCTTCCACCAGCCGTTGCCTGGGGCTGAGGGCTTCGTTTTCCAACAACTCTTTCATCTGCGTCAGAACGAAGCCGGTCACTTCGTCGGTCTGGAGGTCGTCGGTTTGAAAAATTGCGCCGGTGGTGGATAGCCACGCCACGTCACCCTTGACGGTGATTTTGGCTTCGTTGACCTCCAGCCTGACGTCCCCCCAGTATTTCCAGTCAGACTCGACGATTTCGCGGATGCGCGCGGCTCCTTGAAACCATTCGTTCTGGTTGCGGGCCGCCGCGCCAATCCCGATGAGTTCGGCGTCGTCCCCAGGCACGAAGAGCTGCATAAACTCGTCAAGGCTGGCAACGTCGCGCGCGGTGTAGCCGTCTTGAAAGCGTTGTAAGACTTGTTGAACTTCTGTGATTGCAGTATCCATCAATTTGTGCCCCACTCCTTACTGAGAGATCAATGCGGCTTGAGTATAAGAGATGAGACCGCTCATGCTATGTCCTTGGCCGGGAATGATCTCTAATTTGAACCGGCTTTCTGTCCCGTTAGCTTCCGCATAGGCAGCCATATCTTTTACCCAATTCCGCGCTATGGTGTACCGATTCCTTCCCTTTTGTCCGGGAATCAGTGCTACAGGCAGTTCTGAGGTGTCATTCAACCCCACAATCACAGTGAGGGGAACTTGAGTGGCGGCCAGCCATTGTTGTTTATCCGGTACGATATCCACATGCTTGAGGGTATCGGTATCCCATTCAATGTCCGTATGCAGTTCACCCATCCCAAAGGGCCAGGTTACTTCTGTATTGGGTTGGGGATAGGTGGCCGCAGAGCTAATCACCGCCTTCTTGATCGTTTCGGGGTGCGTTACTAGGAAGCGTCCCACAAATTGTCCCCCGGCGGAATGTCCGTACAAATAGAAAGGTGCGCCTGACGTTCCATAGGCTTCTTGATATGCCTTCACCAATCGTAACACCCATGCATCGGCGTTAATTTCCCGCCCGAACAAACCCCGGTATCCCCCCAGTGCATGATCGCCCAGAGAACTGCTGAAATCTTCCTGGTTGAACGCCGGGACAAGCAGGATGTAGCCCTGTTCTTCCGCAAAATCAACCCAGGCGGTGATGTAATACCGCGCATTCGATTCGGCGGTTTCCTCCTTGGAAGGCGTCCCGTGGATGAGAACCAAGATTTCCGGTTGTTCTGGGGCGGTCTTTGCCACATAGGTGAAGAAGGTGCCAAATACATCTTCCTCTGCGACGACCTGACCCACTTCGTGCGCGACGAGTGGTTCAGGCAGTGTCATCGTGCTACAGGCTGACAGGAGGATGGTGAGTATGAGTGCGACCAAGCTCATCGTCTTCATCCGGTTCCTCTACTTCTCCGGCGGATAGGCGATGAAGCCCGTTTTCACGCCGCGCTGGAAGCCCACGCCCTCGTAGAAGCGGAACACGCCCTCGTCTTTGCGGCCCGTGAGCAGCATCACCTTGTAACAGCGCTGCGCCCACGCCAGATCGAGCGCGTGCTGCAACAGCCACGTCCCGATGCCCTGCCGGCGATAGTCGCGGTGGGTGACGACGTTCTCGATCAAGCCGTAGGGCCGCGCCCCGCGCGTCAAATTCGGCACGATGACGAGGATGCACGAAGCGAGCAGCGCGTCATTGCCTTCGGCGACGAGGACGTGGAGCTTGGGATCGGTCAGCAAGGCGTCCCACACCTGGCGCACCGTCGCCTCGTCGGGCAGCGGATCGTCGTTGGCGTGCATGTGACCATACAACTCCAACAACGCCGGCAGTTCGTGATTGGCGATAGGTCGAATAGACAGATTCATTTTACCATCCATAGAGAGTGGGCAGGTTCAACTCGAGGCAAAATCGCCGGTAGCGACGAAACTCCTCACGGCTTCGTCTACCATAGCGGTAGCGGGCAGCCGTTGCAAGAGATCGCGAAAGATGGCGCGATAATCAAAGGCCCCTTTGCCAACCGTGGCCGGCAAATTTTGTCCAAGCGCGCGAAAAATGGCGGGGTAGTCGAAGATGCCGTCGGCGGCTTTGGATGGATTCCACGTCCTGGGAATCAAGATTTGTACCCGCCGGTGATGGACATCCTCGAGGGTCACTTTCCAGGCATAATGTTGCCGCCGCCTGAAAGATGAAGAGACCCTGACGATTTCGGCCAACTGCAATGTCTTCGTCCAGCCGCGAAATCCAAAAGTGAAGGTCTCGGAAGTCAACACCGCTTCTTGAGGAATCGCGCCGATGCCGATATACACGACGCCCCCCATACAAAGCAGCGGTCCGACACCGCACACGCTGGTCACACAAACCACCGCCAGCAACAGATCTCCCTGCGGAAAAATATCCCCTGGCCGGGAGGCGGCCATCACTGTCAGGACACTGCCAAAGGACATGATGCAGATAAGGGGAAAGGCAAAGGCGAGTATCAGCATGCCGTAGACCATTTGCATCGTTTGTAATTGCGTCCGCTGAAACGGATAAACGATTCGATCCATAAAAACACCTCCGGTGCGGGCAATTATTCACCAAAAGCGAAGCACACCTTCGCGCTCTGAATAATGTGACCTATAGATTACTATGGGCATAGGGGTTGCCCAAACGATACCTGGGTCTCATAATCAATCTGGATTTTGCCATCCACCGCGAAGGCATCGAAAACCTGGCGATTGAGCGCCTCAAATTCTACAAAATCCTGATCACTACAAGTGGGGGCTTCTATCCCTGAACAGGCAGCGCCAAAAAACGCCGTCCAATCTTCCGTATGCGATTGGCGATAACGCAAAGTATGGAGTTGACCCTCCCCAAACAGATTTTGTACCGGCGTTCTGTGCCAAGACTGTTCCATCTTGCTGGTCATACTTTTCAATGTAGCCAGCTTGGAAAAGAGCGTTTCCGTAAAAGCCTGGTTTGTGAAGGCATAGGTAAACAGGGCGATCCACCCTGGCTTTTTAAGGATACGACGTAATTCTTGACAGGCTTCTGGTTTGAGGCGATGAAAAGCATTTCCTATGACGATGAGGTCAACGCTGTCTTCAGCCAGGGTCGTCTGCTCGGCAAAACCAGCCAGGATTTCAATCGAGGCAAGACTTGCCAACGATGCAGAGGCCACCTCCCGCATTGCGGGGTCCGGTTCTATAGCGTAGACTCTGGCACATCTATCCGCAAATAATCTCGCCAATTGCCCCGTACCGGCGCCTATGTCGGCGACGACTTGAACTTCCCCCATGTGTCCAAGAAGATCATCTACTGCCTCCCTGGCGTAGAGCAGCCGATATTTTTCGTACAGTATCGCTTTTTCAACGGTGGTGCCACCGAGCATAGAATTACCCTTTCATGCCTCATGTCTTCACGCTTCATACTCGTTGAGCATACTCCGCCAGAGCCGCCCGCACAAATGCTTCATCGAACGGGCCGGCAGGCGCCGGCGTCTCGGTGATGCGCGCCGGGATGCGCAGCGCGCCGAAGTCGAAGCCCTCGCGCTGCTTGAAGGCGACTTTGCGCTGCAACGTCTCCGCGCCCAGGCGGTCTAGGTCGGCGGCGGTCCAGTTGAAACCGGCGACGGCGAGCGCGCTCAGCGTCGTCTCGCGGTCGTAGACGCCGCGCGCGAAGAGGCACACGACGAGGCTGGTGAGCACCTGCCGCCAGCGTTCCTCCGTCACCAGCGATTCGGCGACGCCTTCCGGCGTGAGCGCCTGCCCTTTCTTGGCGGCGGCCTGGTCGAGGCTGTACCCGGCGTTGTCGAGGTGGCTGTGCCGCGCCCCCGCCAGCCAGCCGACGTGGCACGCCGGGCCGGTGTGGTAGCCGGGCATCTCGTTCCCGCCGAAGGTGAGCGCGAAATCCAGCCCGCCATAGACCGTTGCCGCGTGCTCCGCGCCCCGCGCCAACGCGCGGTAGAAGTCCGTCGGCTGGGCGACGATGCGCTTGACCGCCTCAATGTAGGGCGCGGCGTCGCCGAACGCCAGCGGCAGCCCGTCCGTGTCCGCCGGCGTGATGAGGCCGCGCTCCAGCGCCTCCGTGGCCCAGGCCAGCGCCACGCCCGCGCTCATCACGTCGAGTCCCTGCACTTCGATTTCGTCCATCACCTGCAACATACCGGGCACGTCGGCCAGACCCAACATGCTGCCGGTGGCGAAAATCGGTTCGTGGTCGTAGCCGAGCATCAGCGTTTTGTAGAAGTACGGGTCGTTGGGGTAGGGGATGCGCAGCGCGGCCAGGTGGACGCAGGCAACGGGGCAATGGGCGCACGCCACACGCCGCCCCAGGTAGTTGGCGGCCAGCGCCTCGCCGGAGATGGCTTCCGCGCCCTCAAACCGCCCGGCTTGCAGGTTGCGCGTCGGCAGCCCGCCGATGGCGTCCAGTGGGATGACGTTGATGGGCGTGCCGAGTTCGTGGTATTTCTTCATCAGCGGGGATTGCGTGGCGGCTTTGAAGATGGCGTCGTAGGTGGCGCGGAAGGCTTTGCGGTCGGCCACCGGCAGGCTGCGCTGGCCCTCCACGACGATGGCCTTGAGCTGTTTGCTGCCGAACACCGCGCCCAAGCCAAGCCGCCCGAAATGGCGGTACGTCTCGGTGATGACGCAGGCGTAGCTCACCTGCTGCTCGCCCGCGCGTCCGATGCGCATGATGGAGCGCGCGCCGCTGCCGCCCTCGCGGGTGCGCAAAACCGAGCCGGTGGTGTAGCTGCTGCGCGTCCCCCACAACGCCGAGGCGTCGCGGAACTGCGCGCCGTGCTCGTCAATGACCAGGTACACCGGCCCCGCGCTCGCGCCGCGAATCACCACCGCGCCGTAGCCCGCCAGCCGGATCGAGACCGCGCTGCGGCCTCCGGCGTGGCTTTCGCCCAGGTTGCCCGTGTGCGGCGACTTGAACATCGCCACCGTCTTGGATGCAAGCGGATACAATCCCACCAGCGGCCCGACGGTGAAGATGATGGGGTTTTCCGGCCCAAGCGGATCCGCCCCGGCAGGACATTCCTCTTCCAACAAGCGAATCCCTGCCCCTGTCCCGCCCAGGCTTTCGTCGAATAAATCTGGCCGTTCCCGCACCTCAAACTTGCGGCGGGTCAAGTCAACGTACAGAACTCGTTTCAAGAGATCGTTGGGTAACATAAGTATCCTCCCCAAGAGGAATGAATTATGCTGCAATTCGCTGCCAACTCATTATACTCAAATCCCCGGAATCCACGCTCAATGGCTGACATAGGGGTTTTCCCGGATCCAGAAACGCCAGGGACGCGCCTGAGCCACAGCGTCGCCGGGGACGCGCACGCGCGGACCGCAAGCAATCGCCGCCTCCGCCAACGCGCAACCAGAAGTCAAGGTCAGATCGGGGTGCGCGCAAAGGTCTACCGCGTTCAATGTGGCGTCCAGAGCCAGAGCTTGCGCAAGGCGGGCCGGGCCGTTGGTCAACTGCGCCAAAGGTTTGCCCCCGCGCTGGGCCTGCATCACCTCCACGCCCCATTCCGGCGCCAGGGCGCGGATCAGCACTGCGCCTACCGCGCCCTCTGGATGCGCCGCAATGTTAAACATCCAGTGCATTCCATAGACAAAATAGAGGTAAGTATGACCAGGGCGGCCAAACATAGGCGCATTGCGCGCAGTGCGTCCTCGGTAAGCATGAGAAGCGGCGTCGTCCATGCCGGTATAGGCTTCAGCTTCCACGATGCTTCCACCCACCCATTGCCCGTCCAACCAACGCAACACACGCATCCCTAACAACTCACGCGCGACCAGCCACGCTTCACGCGCATAAAAGGCATAGGGCAAGCGGGTTGAGTTGACTTTTAACTGCTTCTGCGGTATGCTCATTGTAGCGTCCATTGGAAGTAGAATGAAATTAGAAATCAGGGATCCGTGGGTTCGGAAATGCACCAACCCTATTTGCATTTTTTATGGAGGCATAAATCATTATGAGTGGGGACATACCTGATTGGCTGCGTGGGCTTGCGCCTGACGGGGAAGAAGACGAAGATATTTCGATTGCGCCGACGCTGATACAAGAAGAGCCGGAAGAAGAACCCGTGAATCTGATGGACGATTTGCGCAATCAGATCGAGGGATCTGCCACGCTGCCGCCGACCGCAGCGGAGTTGGCCCGTCCCACGGCCAAGCGTCGGGCCAAAACTACCGGAGGGCTGGCGTTCAATTTACGTCCCGATCAACAATTCATCCTATCCGTGCTGTTGTTCCTGGATGTTGTTATCATTGGATTGCTTTTCCTGGTGATGCTCGGACGCATCGCCATTCCGGCGTTGTGAGAAACAAAGCCCCTGGAATTGACCGCCAGGGGCTTTGCTTTTTAAAGGCGTTTACCGAGTCAATGCCAGTTTTGCCAGGCGCTTCATGCCCACCGCAAAGCCTGCCTGCGGTTGGAGCGCCACCACCGGAACGCCCTTATGGGCGGCCTCTGGCTGCATCGGTTCATAGGGGATATCACCCTGCAATGGAGTCTGAAGTAAGCGTTGCAGGGCCTCCGGCAGTGGATGGCTTCCCGGACGAGCAGCATTGCGCACCACCAACAAGCGCGCCTGCCATTCTTGAATAGCCTGAAGAGTAAAGCGCGTGGTTTGAATTGCCGGGCCATCGTCGCCGGTCAACAGCACAATACGACGAGCGCGCTGCAAAATCAAAGTAGCCGCTGAGTTAAGCACTGGCGGCATGTCCACCACCACAAACCGCCCCGCGGCATGCAGTTGCCGCAAAACATTTTCGATATCCTCATCCCTGAACCATCCACTCTGACCGGGCACCGGCGGCGACGCCAGGAGCGCCAGCCCGGATTGATGTCGCAACAACAGTCCCGCCACATCCGTACCTGGATTTTCCAGATACTCTCCCCAATGCTTTTCAGGGCGCAGACCGAGGTACAAGGCGCAGTGACCAGAATTGGGAGACAGATCCCATAGGATAGTCGGGGCAATCTGCTGTAACAGGGTGGCGAAATTGACGGCCAGGGTACTCCGTCCTATCCCTCCCTTCAAACTGAAGAAGGCCATCGTCATTTGCGGCGACGCTGATGAGGCCGGCGGTTCGGGGACGGACGGCCGCGCCATAGGCGTCGGCGGGGCCTGCTGGAGAGCCTCCTGCTGCTTGCGCTCCAACAGCGCCTCCACCTCAGCCAACAAACTGTCCATATTGACGGGCTTGGCAATATGACCATCGGCGCCGGCAGCCATAGCAGCTTCCTTATCTACCGGTTGGCCCCGCGCCGTCAAAATCAAAAGCCCCATATTTTTGGTGGCTTCATTGGCGCGCAATTGGCGAACAACCTCATACCCACTGATCCCCGGCATCATCACGTCTACAATTGCTAGATCTGGCAAGTCAGTGGTAGCCACTTGCAGTCCCTCGGCGCCGTTATGGCACGTCGTAACTCGGTGATGCCCACGCTTTTCCAGGATCATCTGCAACAAGGTTAACATATCTTGGCTATCGTCAATGACCAGAACCTTTGCCATCGCTTGCCTCGCTATTCGACTCTTTCCCCAAAGAAGCTCACCCTTAGCCGGCTCACCATCGCCACCCCCCCCTCATACTGCACATCTGGATTGAAGGTGGAACGAGCGGTGACATTCAACAAAGTAATGAAGGTGCCGGCTTCTGAGCTTAGATACACCCGTGAATCCAGCTTTGGCGTTACCAGACGCAGCTCCCCCTGAACTTCAAAGAATGGCACCGTCAGGAAGATTTTGAAAGAATAACGTCCCAGGCCAAATCGCTGATCCCGCCGCAGGCCATCGCGTTGATCCACGGTCAAAACAAAATCCAGGTTATTCTTGTCAAACAGTGCATCCCGGTAATAGGCGCTAATGCGGGATGGATTCATAATAGGAGAAACGTAGGCGTCGTGCAAGGGCACATAATCAGTGGTGGGATCGTGAACCTCATCCGCCAAAGGCCGTGTTACAACATAGAAAGTGCCAGAAACGCGATACCCCTGGGCAAAAAACTCAGCAGTTGTGCGATTCTTCTCCATCCCTGCCTCCCATCAAGGTTGCTTGATTTCCCATTGAAAGGAACGTCGTTTGTCCATCCGACTGATAATCTTGTAGGCCGGTGTGCCGCTTTCTGTGACCAATCGAGCAATATTGACGCGCCAGTAGCATGTGCGCTCGGTCACTTGCGAATCCGGGAACAATTCCGCGGGCACACGCCAGGCAGTTGAGTGCGTATACTCAACAATAGTATCCCGGCCATCCTTAGTCGGCACAATGAATTCCAATTGATAATATTCCCGATCGGTTAAAATTCCCACCGAAGCCCATTGCAATACCACCACCGCGTCGGCGCCTCTAATCACCATGCCATCCGCCGGATAAAGCATAACCGGAGCCGCATAAGAAGTGCGCGGCGTTGGCGTCCCGACCACCACACTGTTCCCCTCCACCACTGGCGTTGGGGCATGTTGCGGAATAATGAGAACTTCATCTACCCGGATGGTTTCTGAATTTTCAGGAATATTGTTGGCTTTCTGGATTTCCGCGACCGTGACGCCATATTGTTGGGCGATAGTAGACAACACGTCGCCTCGTTTGACCGTGTATAAGATGTAAGGTTCGCCGGTAGGCGCCGATTCGCCGGGTTGAGGGGTTGGCGGCGGCCCTGGCGTCGGCGTCGGTGGCGGGATCAACAATTGATCCCCCGCAATGATCGTCTCCGACTCAAGATTGTTGTAGGCTTTCAGTTCATCCACCGTCAAGCCAAACTCGATGGCAATTTCCAGTAGATTATCCCCGGCCTTCACAACATAGATTTGAGGCGGAATCGGCGTCGGCGTCATAGTCGGCGTCGGCGTCCAGGTAGGGGTCGCGGTAATGGTTGGAGTGTTGGTTATCGTGGGGGTGAAAGTCGGCAACTCCCCGCCTATCTGCCCGCGCGAAAGGTTCCACCCCACATAGACTGAACCTATCAGAATCAGGACAGCTATCAGACCCAATAAAATGACCCGCACAAAAGGGAAACGGCGCGGCGTTGGCGCAACCGCAGGCGTCGCCGGTGCAACCTCTGGCAATGCCGACCCACACATTAAACACGTCTTGGCATCCTCGGCCACCCGCGCCCCGCACACCTCGCAATGGCGAAAGGGGCGATCCGATAAAGGTCGAATATCCTCTACAGTATCCATACCAAACTTATAATAACACTGATGGATTAAAGAGCAAGGGTTTCCGTCTTGACCGCTATGCGGAAGTGTGTATAATAATTATAAGGTACACCTTATAATTAACCGCCGTATTCTAACATAATTTTAGTCTATGTAGAGGAGAGTTATGCTTCAAGAACACGCCGAAGAATACCTGGGAGCGATCTACCGGCTGCGCACGACTCCCGACATACCGGTGCCGCTCGCGCAGTTGACCGAGTATTTCGGCTACTCACCCGTTTCCGTCCACGAGATGGTCAAGAAACTCTCTGCCCAGGAATGGGTCGCTTATCATCCCTACCAGGGGGTAACGTTGACGCCGACCGGGCAAAAGGTAGCGCTCGCGCTCCTGCGCCGCCACCGCCTGTGGGAACGCTTTCTCACCGACACCCTGCACGTCCCCTGGGAAGAAGCGCACGAACTCGCCGGCGCGTTGGAACACGCCGTCACCGAAGAAGTGACCGAACGGCTGGCGACGTTCCTGGGCGACCCGGCGTCGTGTCCGCATGGCGCGCCCATTCCCCCTTCGATGCCTAGCATTGAGGAACGGTGTCTCGCCGACTTACCGACCGGGGCGCGCGGGCGCATCACCCGCGTCTCACAGGAATCTGCGGCTCTCTTGCACGAATTGGGAACGCGCGGCATTCTCCCTGGCGCACTGTTCGTCATCGCTGCCCAAAACCATGATGAAATCGTCATTGAACTAGCCAAGCATACCGCCCACTTGCCGCTGAAAAGCGCCCAGATGGTGCGGGTGGAATTATTCTGAGAGCAAGGAGGCTGACAATGGTTGCCCTAACCACATTATCCGCCGGTCAAACCGGCCTCATTCACTCACTGCAAGGCGGCCACCGGCTGATCTCGCGGCTGGCATCCCTGGGATTCACGCCGGGTGCGCCGGTGGTGGTGACGCGCAATTACGGCCACGGGCCGATCATCGTGGCGGTGCGCGGGACGCAGGTGGCGCTGGGCCGCGGCGAAGCCACCCACATCCTGGTCTACCCGGCGGAGGCCTGAGCCATGCATTGCCAGACTGAAACCATCCCCGCCCCGCCCATCTCCCGCGCCCCGGGCGCTACCCTCGTCGTCGCCCTGGCCGGACAGCCCAACGTCGGCAAGTCCACCATCTTCAACCGGCTCACCGGCCTGGATCAGCACGTCGGCAATTGGCCGGGCAAGACTGTCGCGCAGAAAACCGGGCGCTGCACCTACCAGGGGCGGAAACTCTCGCTGGTGGATTTGCCCGGCGCTTACAGCCTGACGGCCAACTCCGAAGAGGAGCGTATCGCGCGCGACTACATCATCCACGAGCGGCCGGATATGGTGATCGCCGTCGTGGACGCCGCCATCCCGGAGCGCAGCCTGTACTTGCTGGCGGAACTCATCCAACTGCCGGCGCCGGTGGTGTTAGTGCTGAATATGATGGACGTGGCCGAGCAGGAAGGGCTGCAAATCGAGCCGCACGTCCTGGAGGCCGCCCTCGGCATCCCCGTCGTGCCGATGTGCGCTACCAGACAGCGGGGCCTGGAGGAGATGTTGGACACCGTGTTCCGGCTATGGGATGGCGCGTTCCCCTATAACCCGCGCCGCCCCACCATCCTGCCGGCGCACCAGGAAGTGTTGGAACAGGTCATCACGCTCATCGCGGACCACACGCCGGCCCCCTACCCCGTGGACTGGGTCGCCCTGAAGTTGCTGGAAGGCGATGAGGAAATCCACGCGATGATGCAGGCCGCGCTGCCGGCCGACCGGTGGCACACCATCGGCGGCCTGCTCCACGCCCACGAAGACGCCGTGCTGGACATCGCCGGCGCGCGCTACGCCTGGATCGCGCGGATGATTCGCGCCGCCGTCGTGCGGCCCAAAATCGGCCAGGTGGGGCTGACGGCGCGGCTGGATACCGTCCTCACGCATCCCGTGGGGGGCCTGCTGGCGCTGATCGGCGTCCTGGGCGTCGTCTTCTGGCTGACGTACAGCGTGGGCAGTCCGCTGCAAGGCTGGCTGGATATGTTGCTCACCCAACTCGCACAAAACGTCCACGGGGCGCTGTTCAGCGTCTCTCCCTGGCTGGCCGACCTGGTGGCCGATGGGTTGATTCAAGGGGTGGGAATGGTGCTCACGTTCCTGCCTATCCTCATCATCTTCTTCGCCGTGCTGGGCTTTCTGGAAGACACGGGCTACCTGGCCCGCGCCGCCTACGTCACCGACCGCTTTATGCACGCGCTGGGGCTACACGGCAAGAGTTTCATCCCGCTGCTGCTCGGCTTCGGCTGCAACGTGCCGGCGATTTTGGGCGCGCGCATCCTGGATTCGCCGCGCGCGCGGCGGCTCACCATCTTGCTGGCGCCGCTAGTGCCCTGCACGGCGCGCATGGCCGTCGTCACCGTGCTGACGGCGGCGTTGTTCCCGCGCACGGCCGCGTGGGTGGCGTGGGGATTGGTCACGCTCAATCTGGCGACGCTGGCCCTGATCGGCCTCATTTTCAAGCGCGCCGTCCTGAAAGACGAACAAAGCGTGTTCATTATGGAACTGCCGCTCTATCACATGCCCAATCCGCGCACCATTGGGCTGTACGTCTGGCACAACATCCTCTCGTTCTTGCAGAAGGCTGGCGTTGTCATCCTGATCGCGTCCGTTGTCATCTGGATGCTCTCCTACTTCCCGGCGCAGGGGGACGTAATGCAGAGCTATCTGGCCCACATCGGGCGCGCGTTGGAGCCGTTGGGCCGTCTGATGGGGCTGCCGTGGCCGATGTTGATTGCCCTCTTCACTGGCTTCGTCGCCAAAGAGAACACCATTGCCACTCTGGGGGTGCTCTACGGCGACATCGGCAACACACTGCCGGCGCTACTCTCCGGCCCGGCGGCGCTGGGATTCCTCATCGTGCAGATGCTCTTCATCCCGTGCGTGGCGACGGTGGCTGCCGTTCAGCAAGAAACGCGCTCGTGGCGCTGGACGCTACTGAGCCTGGGGCTGATGTTGGTGCTGTCGCTGGGGGCGGGCATCGCAGTGTATCAGGTGGGGACATGGCTCTTCTCTTGAAGAATCCTTTGATTTCTATGTTGGGGGACTTCGTCCCCCAACATAGAAAAAAACAGTAACTACTCAGTCGTTCCGCACATTGCAACAAAGACGGCCTAAAGGCCGGGTAAAGAGAGTGATTTTTCGTGGCCGCGCTGCGCGCGGCCACGAAAAATCGCCTCTTAAATCGCGGCTTTAGCCGCAGCGAACGGGCGAGAGCCACCGGCTGAGCAGTTACTCACGTTTTACGTTTTACGTTTCACGCAATAGCTTCACCACAAACGCGCTTCCCTGCCCCACCTGACTCTCCACGTCCAGCGCGCCGCGCTGCGCTTCGGTG
>JAKQHY010000143.1 GCA_029555965.1 Chloroflexota bacterium
CCGGCGAGCCGGATAGTCAGTCAGAGCGATCGGAGATTGCCGGTACGGCCAGCGAGGCGCAAGCCTACAAGCGTGCTTGCGCTATGTTCGGCCTGGGACGCTATCTCTATAACTTGCCTTCGTTGTGGGTCGAGTATGACGCCATCAATCAGCGCTTTGCCGAAAAGTCCAAAGCCAGGCTGCAAGGTCTCATTGCGCAGCATTACCAGAGGTATTTGGATGGATGCGCCTCCGATATCCAGGCGGGTGACGAAGACGAGGCCGCTACGCCCCAGACGAGCGCGCTGGATGCCCTGGGCCAGGAGCTTTATGGCGAAAGTTGGGCCACTGTGCGTCAAAAAAATATCAACCGCATCACCAACAACCAGCCTGACCAGTTGACTGCCGAAAATATTCAGGCGCTGATCGCCGGCATGAATGAACTCAAAAAGAAGCGCCAAGCCGCGCCGGCCCAGCGCTTCTAGCCTTCCTTACCAAACAGTAGGGGCTGAGGGTTTGCCCTTCCCCTACTCCTCGCCACTGGTACACCTCTGTTACTCCCCACCTGGCTAGGCCATAGATACATCATTCGCCCTACGTAGGTGTAAGCCAAAGGGCTTGAAAATTACGAACGAACGTGCTATAATCGGCTCAGATGATTGTCGGGTCCGCTACCTCTCCGCCGCCTCCAGCCCGCATGTGTTTTGGGGCAAGCCATGTTAATTGTGTTGTTTCTCCTTATACTCGTGCTGACCGTTGCCTTGTGCTCGTCGGTAGCCTTTTAGGCGCGATAGCGGCCAAGTCTGAGAATCGAGGTACTGATGACTGACTCACTATGGCAACTCCTTGCCATTGCTGCTTCTTTGCTCGTTATCGTGGCCGGGGCTGTCGCTGTCTGGCGGCAATGGCAAGCCGCCATGCCAGAGGAAAAGCGCCAAATGATTCTGGACGCCAGCCGCCAGTTGGTGGATGACGCTGAATCGGAGTTTCCCGAATCAGGCAGCGGCCCGCGCAAGTTTGGCTTTGTCATGGCGCGCTTGCGGAAACAGTTTCCGGGGCTGCGCTATGCCGACCTAGAGAAGATGATCGAGACCGTAGTGGCCGGCGCGCACGCGCCTAAAAGGCAACCGAAAGAGGCGCGCAAATTTCTAACGAGAATCAAGGAGTGGGATGGCGGATAACGACATCGACGTAGGCCAGCGGGTTGAGGAAAACCGCGGCAAGGTGACGGGAGTCGAAAATCGTGGTGTTCGGCGCGACGAGATTGATCGCAGCAGCAGCGCGCATATTAATGTTGCACTCAATCGAGTAGCGGACGAACTGGGGCAGATGGAAAAGTTGGTGAAAGAGGTATCTGAGTTACGCGCGCAAGTCAGTACCCTGGTTCGTGAACTGATCGGGGATGAGCGATTTAAGGCGGCGGGTATTGCCCAGCGCCTGGCGGACGCCGAGCGCCAACTTTTTCTGGGGCGCGTGACCGTAGCGATTCTCGTCTTTTTTGAAGTACTGCAATGGCTCGTGTTGCTCTATCATGCATGGACGTGGCCGGGTAGCCTGTCGTATGCGCCTGGCGTGGTTAGCTTTTTGAAGGTACTGGTGACCGTATGCGCGTTTTGGCTTTTCTCTTAATTGCTGGGCTTACGTTTTTGCTGGCTGTGCTGCCTGCGCTGGCCGGGGAGGTCTTTTTGCCGGTCGTCGCGAACGACCCATTTATTGCGCCCCTGCCCACGGCTACGCCAACGGACCCGGGTACACCCACGGTCACGCCCACGCCGACCGCCAACCTGGTGGCGACGCAAGTGGCCGATCTGCTGCTCACCCTGACGGCCATCGGGGACAGCAATGCTACGGAAGTAGCGGAGATCCGCGCCACCCTGACCGCGCTTGTCCCCACGGCCACCGCCACGCCGACGGACACCGCGACGCCGACGGATACGGCGACGGCCACGCCCACCAACACGGCCACGGCCACGCCCGACCTGCCGGCCACCCTAGACGCCCTGGCGACGATCATCGCCACGCTGCAAACACCGGCGCCTACTGCCACGCAGACGCCGACCGATGAACCGGGGGGTACGATCCCCCAGAAAGTAGAGTAGTGTGTTTACTCACCCCGCCACCCGCATGGGTGTACACTGGATACCCATTCACGGACGCCCTGCCGATGAAGAATACATGAAGGCGTTACGGCCTGGCAGCATCAAGATTGTCGATCCGTCGCGTGATCGCTGTGAGCGCTGCCTTAGCTACTTGGATCCGAATGGGCTGCTCGTACTGCGTGACCATCCCCTCTCTGAGCAAAAGTCCGACATGGCGCGCGACCCCGTTGGCACGGGCAAGCGCCATGCCGACGACTGGATTGCCAAACTGACTACCGGCAAGTTGGCCGGGCTGCCCAAAGACAAGCTGCTCGTTTGCGGCATCAATGAGCCGCATGTCCACAATGCTGAGTCCGAAGCGATTGTCGTGGCCTACAGCCGCGCACTGATTGAGCGCTGCGCGTCCGCTTCTGTGCGCGTCTTGGTCGGCAACCTGTCGGTGGGCTGGCCGCGCAACACAGACACGGCCACGCAGAAGAACACGCCGCCAGTCTGGGATTCCTTTCTACCACTAGAGCAGCCGATGATCGATAGCGGTAGCGTTTGGGGCCAACATGAATATTGGTTCTCCGACCCCGACGACAGTTGGTACACCGCACAGAATGGCGAGAAATGGGGCTGGTATAGCCATCGTATCAACACGTTTCCGATGGCCGTACCGGTCATCATTGGCGAATGCGGCTACAATCTCAAGGTCAAGGAAGACCAGTGGGTCGCAATGGGCCGCCCCTCTGAGGGGTGGCTGGGGCGGATTAGTGCCGGCACTTATGCCGAGCAGCTATGGCGCTACGCTGACAAGTTGCACCCCAATGTCCACAGCATCCAACCTTTTACGACCGATAGCAATAACGACTGGTGGTTTTTTGACACTCCGGGGGCGCACGCCGAGATTCTGGCGCGCAAACATGCCCACACCTGGACAAATGAGTGGCCGGTGAAGACGACAGGGGTGACGACCAGCGACAAAAATTTATTGATCGTTCCCAAGTATGTCGGTTGCGTCAGTGGCTACTATGGCAGCTTGTACAATGGCAGTAGTGGCCTTTATGCGCACGAAGGTGTTGATTTGCCCATGAAGGTGGGAACGCTCATCGTCGCCGGTTACCATGGCGTTGTTGCCTGGTCAG
>JAKQHY010000146.1 GCA_029555965.1 Chloroflexota bacterium
GCCTCCAAGACAAAATTTGGTTCACGCAAAGGCGCAAAGACGCCAAGAATTAAAAACTTGGCGTCTTTGCGCCTTTGCGTGAAATCTTCTTAAAATCACGATTCAAAGCCCAGGCCGCGTTCCCGCAGGCTGACGAAACGGTTCTCCCCGATGACCAGGTGATCCAGCACGTCCACTTCCAACAGCTTTCCGGCGTCCACCAGGCGACGGGTCAGCGCCACGTCTTCCGGGGAAGGCGCGGGGTCGCCGGAGGGATGGTTGTGAGCGACGATCACGGCCGCACAGTTGCGGCGCACCGCTCCGCGAAAGACCTCGGCGATGCGCACCAGCGACGTGTTCAGGCTCCCTTTGTAAAGCACTTCCTGCTCCAACACGCGGTTGCGCGTGTCCAGATACAGCACGATGAAGTGTTCCTGCTCCTTGTGGCCGAACATCGGCATGAGCAAATTGGCTGCATCAGAAGGCGCGCGAATTTGAAAGCGCTCTTCAGGGTTCTCCGCCATCAGCCGCCGGCCCAATTCCAACGCCGCCAGGATTTGCGCCGTCTTCGCCGGCCCCAGACCGTGTTCAGCGGCCAGTTGCGAAAACTCGGCGCGGGCCAACCCGCCAACCCCGTTGTACTGTGACAACAACCGCTGCGCCATCGTCAGGACATTCTCGCCGCCCACGCCGGTGCGCAAAATAATCGCCAGCAGCTCGACGGCGGAAAGCGCCTGCGGGCCGACGTGCGCCAACCGTTCGCGCGGGCGTTCATCGGTGGGCATCTCCTTGACCGTAATGTACGTCATTGGGCCTCCTCCAGAAAATAACAGGATTTACGGAATGGCAAGATCAAAAATCCGCTTAATCCGTTGAATCCGTTGACGATTTCTCTCTTGTTTTACACCAGATTGCAACGGCGGCAAATACTGGTGAAAACGTTTCCTTGCCCCTCTTACGCGCAATGGTATAATCCTTCCCTAGTTCAACTAGCCGAATATTAGACGAAAATTTGTCAACGGATTGAAACAGATTTTTTGCTGATTTGCAGATTTCGCCATTCTCAAGGGAGCGGTGAGATGCGCATTTTCAACGCAGAGACGCAGAGATTTTGCTATTCGCTATTCGCTATTTTCAAGGGAGACCAAAAATATCATGATTGATCAACTGCTGGAAATTTTACCGCAGGTCGTGACGATTTTAGTGCTGGTGACGGCGGTGTTCCTCACCAGTCTCTGGTTGGGGATGGTGTTGTGGACTTTCCGCGACATCCGCTCCCGCACGCGCGATATTATCGTGCAACTCCTGGCAACGTTGATGGTGGGCGCGCTGACGCTGCCCGGCCTCATCCTCTACTTCCTCATCCGCCCGCGTGAGACGCTCTCCGAGGCGTATGAGCACGCGCTGGAACAAGAGGCGTTGATCCAGGCCATTGAGGAGCCGGAAACGTGCGTCGGTTGCGGGGCGAAGGTGCGGTTGGATTTCCTGTACTGCCCCTATTGCCACACCCAATTGAAAAAGGCGTGCGTCGCCTGTGACAAAGTACTGCACCTCGACTGGAACATCTGCCCCTATTGCGGGACGCCGCAGGGCGCGCAGGTGGTGGAGCCGGTGCTGGAACGTTCCTACGAGGAGCCGCCCACGATCCCTGCCCCACCCGTCGCAGAATAACCCCAACAACAAAACACCGAGAGAGGCCCTCTCGGTGTTTTGTTGTTCCGAACAACAAACATCTTGACGTTTCACGCATCACACCTGCAAATCTTCCTCACGCACCGTGTGGACTTTGAGCATATTCGTCACCCCGTGGACTTCAAAGGGGATGCCCGCCGTAAGAATCAGGTTGCTGCCGATGGACGCGTACCCGCGCGCAGCGGCGGCCTGCACCATCGTAGCGATCATCTGATCGGTGTTTTCAAAGGCATCCACGATCACCGGGATGACGCCCCAGACAAGCTGCATCCGCCGCGCGGTGCTGGCGAAGGGGGTGGCGCCCAACAGCGGTGCGTGAGGCCGGTGTCGCGCCACCATCCGCGCCGTGCGCCCGGACTCGGTTGACGTGGCGATGGCGCGCGCCTGCGCTGCCTCTGCCATGACGACCGTAGCGCGGCTGATGGCCCGTGAAATGACGACGTGTTCCGGCAGATCGGTTTCCGCCAGATCGAGCAATTGATGATAGGGAAACGTCGGCGACGCCTCCACCGCCTCGGCGATCTTTGCCATCATCGCCACCGCCTCGATGGGGTACTGGCCCACTGATGTTTCGCCGGAAAGCATGATTGCGTCGCTGCCGTCGAGGATGGCGTTGGCAACGTCGGACGCTTCGGCGCGGGTGGGACGCGGCGCTTCAATCATAGACTGTAACATTTGCGTGGCGGTGATGACGGGCTTGCTCAGGCGGTTGCACAGCGAAATGATCCGCTTTTGCGCCAGCGGCACCTGCTCCGGCGCGGTCTCCACCCCCAGGTCGCCGCGCGCCACCATCACCGCGTCCGCCGTCCGCACGATGGCCTCCAGGTCTTCCAGCGCCTCCGGCTTCTCGATTTTGGCGACAATACCGGGGATGGTGAGTGGATCGGCTCCCGCCTGCCGCCCGGTCAGTTCGCCGGCGTGCGCCCGCAGGAACGCGCGCAGATCGTCAATTTCGGCGGCGCGGCGGACGAACGAGAGCGCCAGGTAATCCAGCCCCAGGGCCAGGGCCAGGAGCGCATCCGCCTGATCTTTTTCGGTGAGGGCGGCAATCTTGAGCGCGACACCCGGCAGGTTGACGCCCTTGTTCGAGGTGAGCTTCCCGCCCACCCGCACGCGGCACTCCAGGCGCGGCGGCGCGACGACGACGGCTTCCAGTTCCAGCGCGCCGTCGTCCAGCAGCAGACGGTCGCCGGGCCGCACGTCTGCCACGATGTCGGGATGTGGAAAGGGGATTTCGCGCGCCGGGTCGCCCACAGGGCCGGCGGTCAGGACGACCCTCTCCCCTTCCACCAGCGTCACACCTTCCGGCGGCAGCTTGCCGACGCGAATTTTGGGGCCTTGCAGGTCGCCCATCAGCGCAACGAAGCGGCCTTCTTCCTCGGCGATGCGGCGCACCAACACCGCCATGTCGCGCTTGTCGGCAGCGTCGCCGTGCGAAAAGTTGAGCCGGGCCACGGTCATCCCGGCGCGGATCATCCCCCGCAACACGTCTGGATCGGCGGTGGCCGGGCCGAGGGTACAGACAATTTTGGTCAGTGGCATAGGAATCTCCTTGCTCTCAACGGATGAAACAGATTTGAACGGAAACTTCCCCGCTATTTTCACGCAAAGACGCAAACACGCAAATCAGGACTTTATCGTTCGTTTGTTAGTTGGGACGCAATGGCACAAAAGATGGCTAAAACAGATGTCTTTAAAAGCGTTTTGCGCTGACGGACGGCAGCCCATCAGCGCAAAACACTCTTTTTGCCGGCGGTTTCAAACCGCACAACTCGTTACAACGTGTTGTGGCGCGCGTTTGAACGCATGTTAGGTAGCAGCTAGTTTCGACTGTCGGTTTACCGCAAAACAACCGGCAGGTAGATGGCATGTGCGCTCGCCAGCAAGATCGCGTCGCCGGCGACGTCGGGCGAGATGTTTTCCGAGGCGTCGCGGAACTTGACGTAGACATGGGCGACTTCGCCATAAGGCAAGGCGGCGTCCAAGCTCCAAGCGAGGGTGTCGCTGTAGGATTGCCAGCTCGCGCTGCTGAAGGTCGGCTCGTTGGCGATCATGACCTCCGCGACGTCCGGGTTGGGAGTCGGTTCCTCAAAGAAGAAAGTCAACGCCACATTGCGGCTGAGCGTTTGGGCGGCGCCGTCGTTGATGGCAACACCGAGGTTGGTTGGCGGGAAGGGGTCGAGTTTGGGGGTGGCGTCCCGCGTCGGGCTGACCGCGCTGCGGTGCCCATCGCCGTCCACCGCCATCATCCGGTAGTAGTAGGTCGTGTCATTGACCACGCCAAACGTGTCGGTGTGGACGCCGGTGTTGGGGACGTTGTTCTGGATGGCCGCGTAGCCGCTGTCGGCGCCGACAGCGCGGAAGAGCCGCAGGTGGTCGTACTCAACAGGGGCGCCAAAGGTCAGCACGGTGGCCGAGATGATGGGGCTGGCGTTCACCCAGGGGATGGCCTGGATTTCGTCGTCCGCCGGATCGAGGGGGTCTTGTGCGAACAAATCCGCCTCGGAACCATCGTTCTCGCCGCCGCCGTCGCTATCGCTGTTGTTAGGATCCGTGCCGTTGTTGTATTCGGCCAGGTTGTCCAGGTCATCCAGGTCGGGGTCAAGTCCGGCGTCATTGACATTCTTGTCCAGGCCGTTCGCGTCCTCCCAGCCGTTGGGCATTCCGTCGCTATCGTTGTCGCCATCTTGCTCAACGGTGAAGCTGAGGCGCGCAAAGCGCGCTCCCAGGGCGCCGCCGATGCCGGGCGTCTCGAACTGCACGCGATAACTTCCTTCTGGCTGGGGGTCCTGTTGGTTCAGGAATCGGGATAAGGTGAAGAAGTTACCGTAGAGTCCGTCGTCGGGCGCACCGTCGCCATGCTCGCCGTCGTCGAAAAGCCGTAAGATGCGCAGCCCGCCGTTGGGCATGTGGACGGTCGCCGAAATGGGCGCGCCGAGGATGGGGGCCTTGCCGGCCAGCGCGGCCAGGATCGGCATCCGCACACCTTGCAGGCGGCTGACCAGCGGGGCGCCGAGGAAGCCGAGCAGTTGTTTGGGGCTGTTCTGGCTGGCGCCGGCCTGATAAGGAACGCCTTGCGCGGGCGCGTTGATTGCCTGTCTGCCGTAGGCGTAAACCACCATCGCCCAATTGCCCACTTCGAGGGTGGGCGTCATCACATGGTAGAGTTTGTATTGGGGGCCAACTTCCACCCGCACCCCCGGATGCGTACGTTCAAACACCTCTTCACCCTGGGGGTTGAAGAGGCGCAGCGTGCCGCCCTGGGGCGTCGCAAAGTTGGCGTAGAACACAGCTTCGGACACCCCATCTTCCACGGCGACGATATGGGTAATGGGATCGGTGTAACTGGCCTCCCCATTGACCTCAAAGACGCGCGCGCGCCCGTCCACGTCGCCCTGGATGAACTCGTAAGTGCCGGCCAGCTCGTTGCGCCAGTCGCCGAACTGGGTGACGCCTTGCCGCAGCATCGTGTTATCCGCCGGGACGTAGTGGTAGCTGCCCCCGGTCGCGCCGGCAATCGCTTGCAGTAGCGCCTCATTGGTCTCGTTGCCCAGGGCGATGGTGTCTATCACACACGGAGAACCCACCAGCGTCGCCTGGATGTCGGCCCATAACCGGGCTTCATTCTCCTCGCCGTCGCTGAGCAACACCAGCGCGCAGGGGTGGTCGGGATTGCCGTTGGCTGCCATTTCCTGATGGGCCACCCACAGCCCGTCGCCGATGGAGGTCATACCATCGGCAATCAGGCCGGTGATGGAGATTTTGAGGCTGCTGCGCACCGACGAATTGACGATGCTCAACACATAATCCAGCGTGGCATCTTCATTGGGTTCGGTCAGGTTGCCGCTGAAGCTGACGAGGCCAAGCATGTTATTGTCGGCGGTGGCGTCCACGTAGAGTCGCGCGGCATTCTGCGCTGCTTCTATCTTGCCCGAACTGTAACCCATACTGCCAGAGCGATCAATGACGAGCATGTCATCGTGGACGCGGGTGAGGTAGCGCACGGCGGCGGTCTCTGTGTCAGTGGCCGCGCCGTAGGCGGCAGTCAGGTTATAGTCGCCGGCGGCGAGCTGCACGGGCGCTTGTACCAACAGCCAGTATTGGCTCTGAATGTACGCGCCCAGGATGATGTCCGCGGCCTGCGCGCCCACCGTGATATCAAAATCCTGCGCGCTCAACCCCGCCACTTCGAGGTTTTGCGTGCTAGTCACGGCCAGGCGCACCAAGAACTTCTGCGGATCGCTGATGTTTCCCACGAAGGCCGGTTCGATGGTGGTCGGCAGGATGATGTCGAGGGTCAAGCCGGCGCAGCCATAAGTCACATCCACCTGTGTGCTGCCACCGTAGCCGCCCACGATGCCGACGATTTCGTCGTAGTCGTCATTGATGAGCGTCTTGCCCCAATCGTAGGTGGTGCTGGTCCAGTGGTCTACCACCGCGTCGTCTTTGATGAGCAAGATGTGGTACACGGGTGTCCCGGAATCACGGTGGAAGCCAAAGGTGAGCACCTCGCAGGTTGCCGTGGGGCGCATCCGGTAATAACGCGCGCCCCAACGCACCACAGACTGGTTGGCTCGCGTGGTCGTCCCCACGCCAACGCTTTCATCCATTGCCAGGGCCACCGCGCTGTAAGGGTTCGCATTGTCATCCACGTAACTATAGCTGCTGTTCGGCACCGTGCCCACATCCTTGGCGTAGTTGGCAACGATCCAGTTACGGAAGACCTGGTGGAAGGTGACTGCCGGATGGCCGAGGGCGTCCAACGTCAGGTTGACTGTGCTGATGCCGCCGACGCCCGGCACCTCGCTTTGCAACCAGAAGTGCCGGATGGCGTCCACGCCCCGCTCCGGCTCGGCAACCGTCGCGCCATACTGCTCGGTGAAGTATTTCCAGAAGAAACAAGCGTTATAACTGGCCGTCGTCACGTCCCAGTTGGGGTTGCCCAGATAGCCATTGCTGCGCAGTTGATACTGCGTCCCGCTGGCATTGTCCAGATCGGTGAAGACTTCGTCCTCCATAAACTTCGTGTGACCCTCGACTGCGAAGTTTTCGGCCGTCGTTTGTTCCTCCGAGAATCCGGTGTACCGGTACTGGACGCGGTGTAGTAGCTCGTGCAGCGGTGTGGCTTTGGCTTGCAAACAATCGCCGCTGGTGGGACTGGTCGCGGGATTACAGCCAGACACAAAACCGGCGTCAATCTCCATGTGATTCCAACTGCCTGCCGTGACCCCTAAATAGCCAATGTCGTAGATCCATACCTCAAGCTGACCACCCTCCGTACCCAGAGGAACGCGGAGGCCAAAGTCAGGGTCATTGACGTAACGATCCCAGGAAATCTCCAGGTTATCAGCCACCCACTGCGCCTGCGCCTCGGTGAGGATACGATTGGAACCGGCGCCGGCGGCAGTAGTGTAATAGACGACGAAATGCGTGGTCGTCACGCACTCGTCGAGGGTGACGCCGGCCGGCCCGCCACTCTCTGGGTCGTGAGGACAAGTCCCCGCTTGCACAGGACGCGCCCAACACAAGCCGGCCACAGCGAGCAGACACACCATGCCGATCATTACCCCGAATTTCCACAACAAATTTTGCCTAAACATAGGTACCTCCTTTACATGAAACAACTTCAACATGCGGAGATGCCGGCGCATCAGAAAATACGCCAGGTGTGGGAGTCAGGCTTTTGGCGTCCATGACGCCAGGTGAGGGAAGAAACTCGAAACGCGAAGGGCAATGTGATGAAGAGGTGTTGCAATACGCCGCAACAAACACAAGTATGGAAGACCCGCCTTCCAAACCATCCCGCCCTGCCTCTATATTACTGCATTTGTCTATTCAATGCAACCCGGTTCAGCAGGGCCTTATCATTCTCCCGCCAGGTGGTGCGCCGCAACACAGAAGACGGCTAAAGCCGTGATTTTTAAGGAGGTTTTGTGGTGACGGGCTACCGCCCGTCACCACAAAACCTCCTTTTTTCGGCGGCTTCAGCCGCAAA
>JAKQHY010000168.1 GCA_029555965.1 Chloroflexota bacterium
ATCGCCAAGACCTGCGGCTCCCTGATCACCACCTACGACTACAACCTCCAGGGCCGCCTGGCTCGCATCACGGCCGGCACCGGCGCCAACAACACCTGGGACGACGTGACCGAACATACCTACAACGATGAGGGGATTCGCGTCCGCACCCGGCGTTATCAGAGACTCCACGGCTACTCCACGACCCAGGACCACCAGACCACCTTCTATCTCATAGACGCCCGCAACCTCACCGGCTATGCCCAGGTCCTGGAGGAGGCCACCTACGACGGCCCCCATACCACGCCCCCGGCCGGCGATCCCATCTCGCGGACCACGTATACCATAGGCGACGATGTCCTATCCCAGGGTCGATGGTCCACGGGCCAGGGTGCTGCGCCGACCGAGTACCTCCTCTACGACGGCCACGGCTCGACCCGCCAGTTGGCCCTGCCCGCCGACCCTGCAATTCACCAGCCAGCCCAGATTGCCCAGATTTACTCCTACGACGCCTACGGGATGATGCTCGGCGGCAGCCCCGGCTCTGCCCAGAATCCCACCCTCCCGGCCACAAACCTCCTCTACACCGGCGAACAATTCGACACGGCCGCCCAGCAATACTACCTCCGAGCCCGCTACTACGACCCCTCAAACGGCCGCTTCAACCGGATAGTCCCCTTCCCCGGCAACTACCAAGACCCCCAATCCCTCCACAAATACACCTACTGCCACAACAACCCCGTCAACGGCATTGATCCGAGCGGAGAACAATTCACTCTGGCAGGTCAACTTACGGTTGGCGCCGTGATAACCGGATTGATAGCCGTTGCTGTGCCGTATGTACTCGTTGGCTTGGCGGCATTGGCGGTCGTGGCGGGCTTGAATATCATCCTGGGATTGGCGCGTGAATACCTGGCCGCGGGGCTGTCGAGTGTCGCCGAAGAGTTGACACGCAATGCCAGGAAAGTGGAGGAGGCGCTGCGAAAAGCCGCGAGGGTTCTCAAGAAGACGATTGAAGAACTGGCGAAGCAAAAGCCGTTCTTCGTCATCGAACGGTTCACGCCGAATATCTACAAGTTTACTGCAAGTTGCCTGGTGTGGAACCCCTTGTGGTACTGCCTCACGTGGCACGGCAACCCCGGTTGGACGGCGAGGAACCGGGCTCTGGTGCTATCAAAGTATGCCTATCTTCGAACACCGGGATACAGTATTGACGAGTTCCCCTATGCGTCAACTACCCAAGGCGGGCCAGGCGCGATAGGATATGCCGTTCCATGGGTCGAGAACAGCATTCAAGGTGGTTACCTTCGTGCCCATTATTACGGACTTCTTAGAAAACCGATGACGAGATTCCTCGTGATACCCGTCCCCAAGTGATGGATGTGCTCTGCTGGGGTGGTATTGAAAGGGTGGCATGGTGGTAGTATGAAGAACTACGAGGATAGCAGAATCCGCTTTGTGTATCCAGAAGACTTCAAAGTGACCAGAGCGAAACGTAAATGGGGACAGTATGACCTTGAAGCAAGGAGAGGCTTTCTCAAAGGGGGGATGTCGGTTACGATATGCCTGGTTCCTGAGGATGCACTCGATGATCTGAAGAGATCAATAACTGACAGTCCGTCCGCGCCCCCGGGCATGATATCTGGCTTGGAGGAGGTGCAGCGTTATAGATCGGTTACAATTGGCGACAAACACGGGGTTGGTCTTTGTGCAATTCTATTTGACGCGTCCGGCCTCTTTTGGGCAAAGAGATATCACTATCTATTTTATCTTCCGAAGGGCGGCCTGAGTGTTATGTTCGATGCGCGGGATGATTTCACTATTGACTCGTACAAAGAAATGCTGGAATCGATCACGGTCAAAACCATAGAGTAGTCGATCCATAGCACGTCGTGAGGCGGATTGGTGCCGCTATGGTTCTCGATACGGAGCCTTCTCTTGCGGGCGGGGTATGTTTGTGGCTGTGATGGCGTTGTTATTGGTGGCGTTTATTGTTCCGGCGGTGGGGCAGTGGTATGTGTCCTGTGTGCGGCGGCGGCTACCCCCCTGCGGCCGGTGTGCGCGGGGCCTGCCACTGTTCCACCGCTGTTTATCGGTTCTGCTGGCGTATATCATACTGCTGGGGCCGGGTTGGTTCGAGCAGGCAGTGCGTGCGGATGTTGCGTACGGCGATCTCCTGACGGCATATTGGGCCACTGGGGGAACCACCGTTGAGTACACTTATGACGCCAACGGTTCGGTCAAGAGCAAGACCACCAAGACAGGCTCGATCGTCGATGAGGCAATCGTCTACGACTACAACCTGCAGGGCCGCCTGGCGAGAATCACACGCAACGGCAGCGAGATCACCGAATACGCCTACAACGATGAGGGGATTCGGGTCAGGAAGGTCCATACCGTTGGCGCGAGCAGGCAGACGACCTTCTACCTGATTGACCCGTACAACCACACCGGCTACGCACAGGTGCTCGAAGAACTTGTGTACGACGGCAGCACAACCGATCCACAGCCGGACCCGCTGATCGATACGCCGGACTCCCGGCGAACGTACACTATCGGCGACGACGTTATCAGCCAGGGTGATTCGGCCACCGATGTCAAGTATCTGCTATATGACGGCCACGGCTCCACCCGGCACTTGACCAATAGCTCCGGTGCGGTGCTGGACAGCTACTCCTACGACGCCTACGGGATGATGCTCGGCGGCAGCCCCGGCTCTGCCCAGAATCCCACCCTCCCGGCCACAAACCTCCTCTACACCGGCGAACAATTCGACACGGCC
>JAKQHY010000175.1 GCA_029555965.1 Chloroflexota bacterium
AGAACGTCCCCTTCGCGTCCGAGCGCCGCTTCGATAGCAACCGGCTCTTCCAGGATTTCCAACCGCTGTTTGATCGCGCCCAGTTGTTCGCTCCGGTAGACCGGGAGTTGCCAGTGGATGAGCCAGGGCAAATAATCGCCGAAACTTTGCACGTCAGAGGCGTAGTAGTAGTTGCTGCGCTGCGCCAGCGTGTTGAGGAAGATCGCCTCAGTTTCCGGCAAGTTCTGGCAGCCGGCCGGATTGAGGGGCGATTGATACAACCGGACGTTGCGCCGCCATTCTTGATGCTTATCCAGCAAATGCACATAGTCCTGGGCCGTGCGCGGTGGGTCATCGGCTGCGAACCACGCGCAAGCCCGGAGATCGAGGGTATAGAGATGAAACGACCATTGGGACGCCACCCCTATCTGGCGGTGCAACAAACCGAAGAGCGCCAGATAGGGCGCCGGCCTCTTTTCGCGGATCACTGCCGGCGCTTGTTCCAGCCCGCGTTGCAGGCGATAGCGCCAGTGGTTTTGGGCGACGGTGGAGATGTACACGCGCGTGGTGTACATCGCGGCCGCCTGATGCGCGCATATCATGCCGCGCCCGGATGCCGGACAGCTACATTCTATGGTGAGTTGATTGGCCTTTGGAGAGGCTAAGGTGACCGTGTGACTTTTCGCGCCGTCGCGCACCAGGCACGTCGCGGTGTCGCCGGTGAAAACGGTCACGCTGGCAAGTCCCTGTTGAAAGAGTTCTTGTCCACGCCGCAGCGCGTTGTAATCCATGCCGCGTCCCATACGATATAAATTGGAAGGTTCTAATATCTCGGCGGTTAAAACTGGCATTTTTTTGCACCTCTGCCAGCATTATACCACGAGGGTTAGCCCTCAGATTATAGATACAGGAGTGACGCGGTTCATTTCTTTGGACAGGATTTACAGGATTAACAGGATAAAAAAGTGTCTACCAAGCCTTCTCTAATCCTGAAAATCCTGTTAATCCTGTCAAAAATGAGAAACCGCGTAACGCCTGACGAATACACAAATAAGCCGACTCCCCATTCGTGGTTTCGTGCAAAATTCGTGGCCGGCGAGAGGCAATTACCGCACCGCCAGCGCGTCAATCCCCACGTCGCCGCTGATCGCGGTCAGCGTTAGCGTGCGGGGCTGCGCGGTCAGAGATTGCGCCAGTGCGACAGGCTTTCCATTCAGCGCCACCTCGCGGGACTTCCCGGCTTCGTCGGTGATACGGAGAACGCCTTCCCCCGGCCCCGGCGTCAGCGTGAGGCGGCGGCCTTCCCACGTCAGCGTCACGCTTGCGTCCGGCGCGGCGCGGCGATAATGCCCTAATTCGGCTTGCGCGTCGGCCACGGCTTCCCATTCGCCGGCGTAGGCAAGCTGCCACGTCGTCTCTTGATGGCGTCCCCGGTACAGCGTGGGCGTCAACCCGTTGAGGTACGTCGCCAGGCTGTCGTAGACGGGGCGCGGCGTGAAATCCGGCTCGACGAGGCGGAAATAGTAGAAGGGCTGATCCACCTCGGCGTCGGAGGCGCGCTTGAAGAACCACACCGTCGTGACGCCCGCCCAGGGCCATTCGCGCTGGATGCGCTCGTAGGCCAGGGGCGCGTAGCGCGCCTGCTGCTCGTCCGTCACCCGCCCGTAGCGTTCGGGGATAGATTCGGGCGCGGCGTTGCTGTTCATCTCGCTGAACCAGACCGGCTTGGCGGCGTCCCCGTTGGCGACCATCACGTCGCGCACCCACAGCGGGCGCGAAAAGTTGATCTCGCGCTGCGTCAGCCGGTGGTCGCTGGCCGCCGACCACAGCATGTAGTCGTTGACGGCCATAATGTCGAAGCAATCCCCGGCCCCCGCGTGGTACATCCGCTGCAAAAAGACGACATCCATCAGGTTGTTGCCCTGGTATCCCTCATTCCAGGTGCCCAGTTCCATCGTCTGCGCCATCGCCCCGCTGATGACGACCGCGTCCGGATCGGCCGCCTTGACGCGCGCGTAGGCCAGGCACAGCAGCTCCGTGTACGCCTCCGGATTGACCGGCTGGTTGCCCCATTCGGGGTAGATATTCGGTTCGTTCCAGATCTGGTAGAAGCGCACCCGGCCCCGGTAGCGCGAGACCACCGCGCTCACGTAGTCGCCGTAGTCCGCCAGATCGTCCGGCGGACCGAACGCGCCGCGCGCCTGCCCGTCGTGGCGGCTCCACTCCGGCGGCGCTTCCAGCCGCGCGATGATGTCCAACCCGTGTTGCTCCGCCAGCGCCACGATGTTGTCATACTTGTCCCAGGCGGAACGATACGGCTCGTGGCGGCGGTCTTCAAAGTCGCCCTTGCCGTGAATTTCGAGGTCATACCAGGGGAACGACTGCCGGATCCAGTGGAACCCGGCGTCGGCGATCATTTGGAGCGAGCGTTCGCGCTTCTCCGGCTCAACTTCCTGCTCCAAAAAGGTGTTGACGCCAAACGGCGGCAGGTCGGTGTGGGCGATGGCGGCGTCGGGGGCGGTCTGCGGCTGGGGGCGCGTCCAACGGAAGGCCCACTGGACGACGCCGCGCACTTGCGGGATGAGCCGTTCTTCGCCGGTGAGGTCAAACAGCCGCGCGTGAGGATCGGGCAGCAGCCAGGTCGCGCCGGCCAGCAACACAATCAGCAGGGGAATGACACCGAGCCACAAACGGCGGGGCATGAAGCGCTTATCCTCTGCGGCGCAGGGCCGGCTCGACTTGCTCCTCAAGCAGCAATTTGACCGAGAGAGGTTGTTCTTTGATGACAAAGCCGTGGACGTCTTCCAGCGCCTTGTCATAGATTTCCAGCAGGGAAGTATCGTCGCCTTTGAAGCCGCTGATAGTGCGACGGGCGCACGTGCAGCATCCCAGAGAGGCGCGATAACTGTCCAAATCGCAGGTAAGACAACTGCCCAGCTTAATCATCATCAAGCCAAACGCCAGCACTTCTTCGTGATTATTGGGCATCATCGTCACGTGTTCAATGAGCCTTTGCCATTGCGGCCCGCGCAGGTCGCGCAATTGTTGGATACAACGCGGCGGGAACAAAATTTCGCTATCTGGATACATTGTATTTTATCGTTTCTCCCCACAAGAATTAGGCCGCATGGACTGCTCCAGGCTGTTGTCATTGGGGAGCCTCTTTCACAAGAGGCCGGTGACATAAGCTACATCATAACACATAGAGGATAGTTTTTCAAGGGTTTTTGTGTTAATTTTTGGGGAAAATTTCTGAACAATCTTTACAAACTGGCTAAAAAAGGTATACTGCCTGCGTTGTCTTAAACGTAGCCGCCATAAAAATCATCATGACGAGTTTTTGACGAAATACCTATGAATACGAATGCTGTGTACCTGGCTGCGCCACGGGAAACGATTTTGATCACACTGCCCGATGGTCGCACTTTTGAAGGCCCGCTGGGCGCCCAAGTCAGTGAATTCATCAAGGTCGCTTATCCAAACGTCGAAGTTCCTATTGTGGGAGCGCTGGTCAATGGCAAGCTGCGCGAGCTCACCTATCCACTGCAACAGGACAGCATCGTGGATCCCCTGGACATTTCCCAATCCGATGGTCTGCGCATTTATCGCCGCTCCCTCACCTTCCTGCTGGTGGCCGTCACTTATGCCCTGTTCCCGGAAGCAGAAATCTTCGTGGATCACTCGCTGCCCTTTGGCGGCTACTATTGTGAAGTGCGGGGACGCGCCCCCTTTACCGAAGAGGAGTTAGAGACCATTATGGCGGAAATGCAGCGTAGGGTGGCCGCCGATACCCCTATTCTGCGCGAAGAAGTCCCCCTGAATGAGGCGCTGACTATTTTCGAGGCACGCCACGAACAAGATAAACTGACAATTTTTCGGGGACGTTCGCGCAAGAAGAAAACTTATTTGCGGCTTTACAGCCTCGACGGCTATCGGGATTACTTCCACGGCTACATGACCCCCTCCACCGGCTATCTGCGCTATTTTCGCCTGCTGCGCTGGGAAGACGGCTTCGTGCTGCAATTCCCACAGCGCCATCTGCCGACGCAATTGTTGGAGCCACAGCATAACCGACAGTTGCTCACTGTATTCCGCGAATATGGCGACTGGCTCCACCTGCTGGGCGTTGAATGTGTGGGGGAACTGAACCAGGCCGTGGCGCAGGGACAAATTCGCAAAGTGATCCTGGTGTCGGAAGCGCTCCATGAACACCGCATCGTCAACATTGCGCAACAAGTGTGGGAACGCCGCGACCGGGTGCGCCTGGTGTTGATTGCCGGGCCATCCTCTTCAGGCAAGACCACGTTCTCCAAACGACTGGCGGTGCAGATGCTAGCGCATGGGATGCGCCCTTACGCGCTGGAAATGGATCACTACTTCGTCAACCGGGAGGATACCCCCAAGGACGAACATGGCGAGTTCGACTTTGAGGCTCTGGAAGCCGTGGATCTCAAGCTGTTCAATCAACATTTGGGCGCCCTGCTGCGCGGCGAAGAAGTGCAAATGCCCAAATTCAATTTCTACACTGGAATGCGTGAGCCAGGCGCGGTCGTCCGCCTCGAACCGGATCAGGTCATCCTGGTGGAAGGCATCCACGGGTTGAATCCGCGCCTGGTATACAGCCTGCCCAACCGGGCCATCTTCCGCATTTACGTCTCCGCCCTGACGCAGTTGAATCTGGATCGGCACAACCGCGTCCCCACCACCGACTCGCGCCTCATCCGACGCATTGTGCGGGATGCGCGCACGCGCGGCTACACCGCGATGGATACGCTGGCGCGCTGGGAGAGCGTGCGGCGCGGCGAGAAACGCAACATTTTTCCCTATCAAGAAAATGCCGACGTGATGTTTAACTCGGCGCTGGTGTACGAACTTTCTATGCTCAAACTGTTTGCCGAACCCCTGCTGCTTCAGGTTGACCCCTATTCGCGCCAGTGGGTGGAGGCCAAACGCTTGCTGACGTTCCTGCAATGGTTCGAGACGGTGGACATCAACCTGACGCCCGAAAACTCCATTTTGCGGGAGTTTATCGGCGATCTGGCGCTGGAAGAATTTCACTGGGACTGATCCCTCATTTCCCGATTTCAATCCATTATGACAAATTGTCCTGAATGTGGTCATCCCCTGGCTCGTGGAAGTTTACTGTGCCCGCACTGCGGTGCGGTGCTATCGCCGCCGGAAGAAAAGGCCGGCGCGAACAAACAAGTCCCCAAAGCGCGGAAGGCCTGGCGGACAATTCTGCTCGGTTTGCTCGCCGTGCTGCTCTTTGTCGGGGTGGCGGGGGGAGCGATCTATGCCGGCCTCTATTATGGCGAACGGGATCGAGAGACGCAACGACTGGCGGTGCTGGACGAGCACTACGCCGCCGGCATCCAGGCGCTCAATGAGGGTCGCTTCGAGCGCGCCGCCGCCGAATTTGAGTACGTGTTGCAACTCGACGCCGGCCACAAGCTGGCGCAGCAGGGCCTTGCCGAAGCGCGCGCCCGTCTCGCCGTGAAGCCGACGCCCACCCTCGAAGCCGTCCAGTCCCTCACCGAGCAGCTCCTGCAACAAGCCCGTGACGCCTACGCTGCGCAGGATTGGGTGGCGACGGCCCGCACGCTCACGCAATTGCGCGCCCTGGATGCCACGTTTGCCCAGCAGCAAGTCGAGGAAATGCTCTTCAAAAGTTTGTATAACGCCGGCATCGCCTTTCTGGAAGAAGACAGCCTCGAATTCGGCATCTCATATCTCGATCAGGCCATCGCGTTACGCCCACTGGATGCAGACGCCGTGAATCGCCGCAATGTAGCGGCGCGTTATATGGATGCCTTGAACTACTGGGGGGTGGATTGGGTCGTGTGCATCGAACGGTTTGAGGCGCTGTACGCGAGCGATCCTTACTACAAAGATGTGGGACAACGGCTCTATCAAGCGCATTTAGCCTACGCCGACTATTTCGCCGCGCAAGGGGAGATGTGTCCGGCGGAACTGCAATATGCCAAAGCCCTGCGTCTGTACGCCGATCCCGCCGTGGATCAAAAGCGGGACACGGCCGCGCAGACCTGCCTGGTCGCCACCCCTGCGCCCTTGATTGGGGATTCTCCGCAACTCACCCCCCAGCCCGTCCCCGGCTTCACGATGGGCCGGTTGGCCTACCCCGTCTACAACAGCACCACCGGCGTTTACGATGTATATGCGCTCTTCCCGGATGGGCGTATCCTCCGCGCCGCTGCCGGCGCCGACCAGCCGTGGTGGGAACGTGGCACCGGGCGGATGATCTACCGCGACCGGGGAACGGGCGGCGTGGGCATGGTGCTGCCGGAGGAGGGCGTGCCGTTGCAACTGCTCACGCCGCGCTCACAAACCTGGCCCACACTCTCGCCCGACAGCCTGCGCACAGCCTACGCCGCCCCGAACGAGAATGGCGTCTGGACTATCTACATCGCCAACACCAACAACACCGGCGAGCCATGGGTCTTGGCGGCGGGATGGGGACCGGCCTGGGGGCCGGCGGGGGTGTTGGCTTACACGGGCTGTGACGAGGCCGGCGTGTGCGGCATCATGTTGGATCAGCCCGATGACGATCAACCGGTAGCCCGCCTCACCAATAACGAAGTGGATACAGCCATCAGTTGGGCGCCGGCCGGCAATTTATTGGCCTACATGAGCAATGTGACGGGTAATTGGGACATCTTCCTGCTAAATACCCAGGGAGGCGTACAGCAAGTGACGACGAGCGCTGCCGATGAGGGCCTGCCGGTCTGGGCGCCCGATGGCAGCCGCCTGGCCTTTGTCAGCAATCGCGATGGCAACTGGGCCATCTACGTGATGCAATATGACGGCCAAAACGTCCAGCGCATTTTGGATTTAGGCGCATCGTATCCAGGCTGGGAAAATCAACGGCTCTCTTGGGCGCCGTGAACCTAAAAAAGACTGCCGCCTCCTGATGGGAGGCGGCAGTCTGATTCAGCCCCAAAATCTGCCGGTCCGCGCAATCAGCTGACCCAACGCCTCAGAGCAATTTCGGCGGCGTACCGATGGCGGGCAGGGTAAAGAAAAAGGTGCTGCCCTCCCCCATCACACTTTCTACACCCACAGTGCCCTCCAGCTTCTCCACAATACGCTGGACAATGGACAACCCCAGGCCATTTCCTTCCAATTTCACCTGCGTGGCATCGTCAAAGGGTTTAAATAACTGCGCCTGCTCTTCCAGCGCAATCCCCGGCCCGTGATCGCGCACCCAGAAACGCACCTGCCCCTTCAATTGTTCGGATGCGCCTAACTCAATCCGCGGGGGGGCGCCGCCATAGAGGATTGCGTTGCTCAAATAGTTCAACCACACTTCTTCAAGCCACGGCCCATACCCCATCGCCACCGGCCACTTTTCGGGATACTCGATGACGGGGTGAAATTCTTCCACCAAATGCGCCAGCCGACCCAGCGCGTTTTCCACCAGTTCTCCCATATCTTGAATCGGACGGGTCAGCGCGCGTGTTTTGCGCACCTCGGCCAACAGCAACAGCTCTTTCGTGACCACATTCATCTTTTCGACGTTCCGCATAATGGAAGTAGCGCAGGTGGTCAGGTCCTCCCGATCCATCGTTTCATAATACCGATCAAGCGCCTCCGCAAACCCATAAATCAGTTGGAGAAAATTCTGGATGTCGTGGGACACCGTATGGGAATAAGCCGCCAGGTCAGCGTTGCGCGACTCCAATTCCTGGTTCATCCGGCGCAATTGCAACATATCGTCGAAACGCGCGCGGGCGATAGTAATGGCGCGTTCCAGTTCCTGGGTATTCGATGGCTTGACCAGGTACGCGCCGACCCCGGCGTCGCTGGTCTGTTTGAGTAGCTCAAAGGTTTCGTAAGCCGTAAGAACGACGATGGGCGTCGGACAATGGTTGCTGATGTACTGCGCGGCCTGAATTCCATCCATATCCGGCATCCGCAAATCCATCACGATCACGTCGGGGCGCAGTTTTTGCACCATCTCGATAGCCTGGCGGCCATTGGAAGCTTGGCCCACAACGGCGTATTTCAACTCGTTCAGGTAGCCAATGACCATCTCGCGTATGAGATAATCATCTTCAACCACCAGAGTGCGAATGGTTTCTGGTTTACGCATAAGAACCACCTCGATCAGGGATTGTCACATCCAACCGTATAAAAAGGCGCGACCGTGTCACGCACAGTTTGCAAAAAGTTGTCGGCGGCCAGGACAATGAACTCCGGCGGCGGGGTAAGCGCGGGGGTGGTGTTGCAGGCCGCGACAACAGCCGCCATCACCGCATCTTGCACGTCCATCCCGGCGGCAAGAGCGAAAGTCACGCCAATGACAACCGGAGAAACATCCTGCCCGCGATGGAACTGAAACATATAGGCTTCAGCAATGGAGGGGTGCTGCGCCAGAATCGCAACCAGCGCCGCGCGCCAGGGGAGCGAAGGCAACGGCGCCGGGCTGCCAATCACGACGGCGGTTTCAACAAAGTCTCCAGGCAAGCGCCCCTCGGCCAGCAGCGCAAATTCGTGACGGGGAACGCGCCCGCCCACCGGCCCCGCCGGGTTGATGAGCACCTCGGCAGCCTGCTGGTGAGCGGCCAGGGCAAACAGGGACGGCGCGCGCAGCGCCACATAGTCGGCGCCATCGGCCGCCCATTTCAAGACAGCATCCGCATCGGTGAAGGCCAGCAGCACCGTTTCGCCGGACGAGTTTTCGCCGGCCCATACCTTGAGCGGCGCGTTGGCCGCGGCAAAACTCTCCACTGTCGGCAAAATCAGCGTGCTGTCCAACAACGCAGCATACAACGCCGCGCGGGTTGTCGGAGTGTCCTGTCGCGCCACCGCATACAACGCGCTGACCAACTCCGGGTTGAGTGGGCTGCACACGCCCGTTCCCAAATGCTCATCGGAAGCCGTCATGATCCCTGCTTTTCCCCCTAATGCCTGTTTCCCACTGCTGTTCTTGCTATAGTATAATGCAGTTTAATCTACAGAAAAACGGAGCAAGCACGATGCAGACTCTAAAAGCCTTTGAAGTACGGCCGTATTTGCTCAAGAACCCCATCCAACAGTATGCCTGGGGGACCCGCGACGCCGAGGCCTTCATTCCCCTCCTTCTTGAGCAAACCCCAGACCCAGGGCGGCCCTATGCCGAGTTATGGATGGGCGCTCATCCCAGCGCGCCCTCCGAGGTCCTCCTGGCGGAAGGGACGCTGTCGCTGCCGGAATTCATCGCAGCGTATCCGCGCGAGGTGCTGGGAACGGTCGTTCGCCAGACTTTCGACGGCGACTGGCCGTTTCTCTTCAAAGTGCTGTCCATCGGCGCGCCACTCTCGATTCAGACGCATCCCAACCGGACACAGGCCAGGCAACTGCACGCCCGTGACCCGCGCCATTACCCTGACGCGCAGCACAAGCCCGAAATTGCCATCGCCCTGGATCACCTGACAGCTCTGGTCGGCTTCAAGGACTTCGCCGCTATCCAGGAAACGCTGACCCAGTATCCCGAAATCGCGGCCTTTATTGGCGCGGAAGTTGCCAACGCAGTACAGAACGCCGTGAAAGTGTCCGGGGCGGCGCAGCGCGCGCTGGTGCGGCAGATGTATGCCGCGTTGATGTCCCACGCCCTCACCGACGAGGTCGGGTTAGCCGCCGGGCTGACGCGCCTGACGGCGCGCCTCTCTTCAGCACCCACCGCCACAGAACACGCAGCGTTATTCCTGAAGACGCGGTCGGACTATCCGGGAGCGGATGTGGGCTTGTTTGCGCTGTTCTTCTTAAATCTGGTGCATCTGGAGCGCGGTCAGGGTCTCTTCCTCGCACCGGGGATTCCCCATGCCTATCTCAACGGCAATATCATCGAGTGCATGGCGAATTCCGACAACGTCGTGCGCGCCGGATTGACGCCCAAATTCAAAGATATCCCCACCCTCATTGACCTGCTCACCTATGAATTGGGGCCGCCGCCGCTCCTGGAAGTGGCGACAGCGGGAAAACCTTATCGCACCCCGGCAACGGAATTTCAAGTCAGTCGGTGGGACTGGGGGACCGGGGAACCATACGCCATCGAGCGCCCAGACGCGCCGGCCATCTGGCTGATCACCCAGGGCGCGGTGCGTCTGACGTGGGCAAAAGGGGAAATCCTGCTGCGGCGGGGGCAGGCGGCGCTGCTTCCGGCAGCGCTGCGCGCGTTGACCGTGACGGCAGATGCGCCAGGCGAGGTCTTTGAGGCGACAACGCCGACATCAGGTTAAGTCGTATACCACGCGGCGCGGCCAACCAGAAAGGGCCGCCACTTCACGCGCGGCTTGCGAGCGCGATGCGCCGTGGGCGACCTTGGCGGCCAGCGCCTCCCGGACAGCGGCCTCCGCCCAACGCGCTGCGGATTCCGGCGCGCCGGCAATGACGAGGGTGTACTCGCCGCGCGGCGGTATGTCGGCCACATGCTGGCGCGCCTCCGCCAGGGAGCCGCGCCAGACTTCCTCAAAATGCTTGGTCAATTCCCGACACAGGGCGATCTCCCGATCACCCAGCACGGTGTGCAACGTTTCCAGAGTGGCCGCGAGGCGATGCGGCGCTTCGTAGCAGATCAATGTTGCCTTAAGTTCCATGACGGCGCGCAGGTCTGCGGCGCGTTCAGAGGCTTTACGGGGTAGGAATCCCAAGAATAAAAAGCGGTCGGTGGGCAACCCCGCCGCGACCAGCGCCGCGGTGTGCGCCGATGGTCCCGGGACAGGGATAACCAAAATTTCTCGTGTCACCGCCGCCTGAATCAGTGCGTAACCGGGGTCAGAGATGCCGGGCATCCCCGCCTCAGAGATGAGCGCGACATCGCCCTGAGCGAGCGCGTCCAACACCAGGGTGAGCTTCAAGCGTTCGTTGCCCTCAAAAAAGGAGGTGACGGGCGTGTGAATGTCGTACTTATCCAGCAAGATACGTGCTTTGCGGGTGTCCTCAGCAGCGATGAGGGTCACGCTTTGCAGCACCCGCAACGCACGCAGGGTAATGTCCTCCAGGTTGCCAATCGGGGTGCCGACGATGTACAGGCTGCCCATAGCCTCTAGTTGCGCCGTGCAATACCGCTCAAGATAGCGCTACGATGATGAAATTCTTCCCCAACCACCAGTCCGCCTTTCTGAATGGTGAACCGGCGTATCTCACGCGCGTGATCGCTGCCGCGCAGCTTGAGCACCACAATGGCCCGGTGAATCTCGCTCTCCACCTCGACGTAGCGCAGCAAGATCATGCCGTCGCTGAGATAGGCCAGGCCGCCAGGATCGGTGGCGCGCGGTTCGGCGCGTTGCTCCTCGCCTAGCAGCAAAGAAGTAATTCCTTCACGGCGCAAACTATTGATGATGCTGGCGCAAGTGCGCCGCAGTTCGTCCGCAGCATCGGTCAGACGCATAAAATGCGTCATACTATCAATAACCGCGCGCGAAGTATTGGCATTCACAATGGTTTGATACAAGGGGCTTTCAATATCTTGCAGGCTGCGCAGCAAAACATTGGGAGACGTGAAGACCACTTGCAACTTATGCGCGGCGGTCAGCGCTTGCAAATCGAACCCCAGCGACTCGGCGTCACGGTAAAGAGAGTGAGGGAACTCTTCAAAAGTAATGAACAGCCCGGATTCATTATTCCGCGTCCCTTCCATCAAGAATTGGAGTGCCAACGAAGTTTTCCCGGCGCCGGGCGCGCCCCGCACCAGGATAATAGAGCCAGGCAAGAATCCCCCGCGCAACATATTGTCTAAACCCACAATACCCGTTTTGACCCGTGGCTGATTCATACCCTATCCTCAGTGATTCTTCGTAAAGACGATGTGCGCCAGTGATTTCGAGCAGAGGCCAGGGAAGTTTAGAACAATCTCTTCCGAGACCGGCGTGTGCGGTTCATAAGGCGAGTGGAGTTGAACCCGGAAGACCCCATTCATCTCCGCCGGCTGGCTTAAGAAGAATTGTTCCCAACCGGAGTCGCCATAGACCTGTTTGCTGCCGGAGAGAATGACCACATCAATGCCACCGCCCCACACATGGATGCGGTAATCTTTTAAGGGGTTGCCATCAAGGTCTTGCACGAGACCGCCAGTGCCCAGCCAGGCGCAGCCATAGTAGGGCGTTTCATAGTTTAGCTCGTATGTAAAAAGATGGGGGGAGCGTGTGACGCGCGGCGTCGGAGAGGGCGTGAATGTCGGTGTAGCCGTGGGTGGAATGGGGGTGCGCGTAGGCGGAATAGGGGTGGCGGTAGGCGTGAAAGTCGGCGGCGCTGTGGGGGTGATCGTAGGCGTAGGGGTAGGCGTCCAGGTCGCGGCCCCTTTGCGCGGCGGCTGTAGTGTGGGGGTCAACGTTGCTACTACGGCCACCATCCGTTGCGTTGGGGGGAAAGGATTCAACGCCGTATAAGGGTTTAGGATGATCAGAATGTAGTAGCCAATGACCAGAAGGGTCAAGCCCAACATCACCAGGCTCAAAAAGTTAAAAAGCTGGTCACGTCGCATAAAGGTCGCCTCCTATGGGGTGGTCTCCACGAAACGTTGAATGGAGGCGGCGCCGCGCAACCCATCCAACCAATCGCGCACCGCTTTATCCTGCAACAGACGGAGGTTTTCTGGGCTGACTTCCATATCGGGTGTGCGCGTCACAACCTGGATGAGATGAAAGCCCAGGTTGCTGGGCACAATGCCGCCGATCTGCCCCGGTTGCAGTTCAAAAGCGGCCGCCTCAACTTCGGGAGCGGTCAGCACGCCGCGTGGGAAGTATCCCAGGTCGCCGCCATTGTCCCGTGTGTTAAGGTCCTGAGAATAAGCGCCGGCCAATGCGGCGAAATCCCCCCCGGCCTGCAATTGCCCCAGAATTTGTTGCGCCTCGGCCTCGGTGAAGACCAGAATATGCCGAACCTGGATATGTTCGGCGCGGGTAGGGACCTGTTCCACAACCTGGTTTAGGATGCGGGTGGCAATCATTTCGTCGCGCAACGTGGCGCGCAACTCTTCCAATGTCATCATCTGATCGTTAAGCCATTGTTGGAAGGAGGCTTCACCCACCTCAGCGCTCAGAGCTTGGATGTTCGCGTCCACCTCGGCGTCGGTGACAGTAATCCCGGCGGCGCGCGCGGCCTGTACAATCAAACGCTGCTCGATAAGGATATTTAGCACCCAGGCCCGGTCGGCGGTCAGGGCCGCCTGTCCCTCAGCCGAATTCGGGTCCTGCCCGGCGGCGATCATTGAAGTCTCAATGCGGGCCACCTGGCGTTCGTAGTCGGCCAACAAGATCGGTTCGTTATTGACCAACGCGGCCAGCGGCTCCGGTGTGGCGGTGGGAGGAGCCGGCAATGGCGTGGCCGTCGGCGGGTCTACCGGCGCTGTCGGCGCCGGGGTTTTAGGGTCAGCATAAGAGCAAGCTGCCAACAGCAATAAGCCCAGCAGTAGCCCGTCTAACCAAAGTCGCATCTGTTTCATTCAGTTTCCTCCTCCACAAGAGTGAGAACCGTTCCGCTGTAAGTTGAATATATCGGTTATTATGTTCATTATAGACTGTGCTGACAGTAACGCAATTATACCGCAAAGTGCAGAAAGACCCTCTTAAAAAACACTGCGTATTGCTCATGTAGCAAGCAATACGCAGTGCCTTGTTGCAGTTTGCAGTCTCAGCGGCTCGCAGCGCTTCACGGTAGCGGCCGATCCTGAGTGACGCGGCCAAAGGCCGGTTACAGCGCAGAAAATTACGCCTTTACAGATTCTTATGTCCCTTCCTGCCACGAAGCCAGGTATTTCTGCTGCGCTTCGGTCAGCACGTCAATCTGGACGCCCATCGCGTTGAGCTTAAGGCGGGCGATGGCCTGGTCAATGTCTTCCGGCACAGCGTAGACGGTGTGCTCCAGTTCCTCGGCGTGGATACGCATGTACTCCGCGCAAAGCGCCTGGTTGGCGAAGGACATGTCCATCACGGCGCTCGGATGCCCTTCGGCAGCAGCCAGGTTGACCAGGCGGCCATCGGCAAGGATGTTGATATGGCGGCCATCGGGGAGCGTGTATTGCTCGACGAAGGGGCGCACGCGCCGGGGGTCGCCGGTCGCCATCGCGGCCAACGCCGGCAGGTTCAGTTCGACGTTGAAGTGGCCGGAGTTGCACACAATCGCGCCATCCTTCATCACGGCGAAGTGCTGCTGATCCACCACGTTGATGTCGCCGGTAGAAGTCACGAAGATGTCGCCGATGGCAGCGGCGTCAATCATCGGCATCACGCGGAAGCCGTCCATCACGGCCTCCAACGCCTTGAGCGCGTCAATCTCAGTGACGATGACGTTGGCGCCCATGCCCTTCGCGCGCATCGCAATGCCCCGGCTGCACCAGCCGTACCCGCCGACCACGACCACTTTGCCGGCGATCAGGACGTTGGTGGCGCGGATGATGCCGTCCAGCGTGGACTGGCCCGTGCCGTAGCGGTTGTCGAAGAGATGCTTGGTCATCGCGTCGTTCACGGCGATGATCGGGTATTGCAGCGCGCCTTCCGCCGCCATCGCCCGCAGGCGGATGACGCCAGTGGTGGTCTCTTCCGTGCCGCCGATGACGTTGCCGAGCGCGTCGCGGCGCTCCTTGTGCATCACGCCAACGACGTCCGCGCCGTCGTCCATCGTCATGTGCGGCTTGTGGTCGAGCGCGGCGTGGATGTGTTCGTAATAGGTGGCGTTGTCCTCGCCCTTGATGGCGTAGACGGGGATTTCGTCGTAGGTGACGAGCGCGGCGGCTACGTCATCCTGCGTGCTCAGCGGGTTGCTGGCGACCAGGACGAGGTCGGCGCCGCCGGCCACCAGCGCGCGCGCCAGGTTGCCGGTCTCGGTAGTGACGTGCAGGCACGCGGAGAGCCGCACGCCCTTGAGCGGCTTCTCCGCCGCAAACCGCTGTTGAATCTGCCGCAGGACGGGCATTTCACGCTCGGCCCACTCCATGCGCAGGCGGCCCGACGGGGCCAAATCCAAATCTTTGACGTGATACTTCATGTAATGAACTCCTTGTTTTTGTTTTCCGTTATGCTAAAAACGCCTCGCTATTGTAGCACCAGCTTACCATCAGCCATTATATCATGTATCATGCACAACTCATCCCCCTGCGCAGGGCTATCGCATTTGACCCATTGATGGCCTAAAGGCCGGGGATAAAGGGGGATTTTTGTGGCGGGGCTTCGCCCCGCCACAAAAATCCCTCCGAAAAACACCGCTTTAGCGGCAAAACAGGCAGCGCAGCGGAACAAAGCTCTCCAAATGCGATAGCCCTATCCCCCTGCGCAGGGCTATCGCATTTCAAAAAGTCCCGCCTGTAAGACTGTCTGTTTTGCCGCTAAAGCGGCGTTTTTAAGGACGATTTTTGTGGCGGGGCTTCGCCCCGCCACAAAAATCCCTTTTATCCCCGGCCCTCAGGCCGTATTC
>JAKQHY010000176.1 GCA_029555965.1 Chloroflexota bacterium
GCAGACATTGCAGAAACGTCGTCTTGCCGGAACCGTTGTCGCCCATCACTGCCACGAATTCGCCCGGCCCGATTTCCACGGAAACGTCGTGCAGCACCGCCTTGCCGTTGTAACCGGCGGACAGGCCGGAGACTTTGAGGAGCGGTGTGTTTCCGTTCAATTGTCTCAACGGATTGAACGGATTCAACGGATTGGATGTTAAATCTGCTGAATCTGCTAAATCTGCTGACTTTCGGCCATTCGCTTCGGTGAGCCGCCCGGCTTCCAGCCACAGCCAGCGGGGGTTGAAACGTTCCAGGTAGGCCGTCTTGTGCTCGATGACGATGACGGTGATGCGCTCTTCGGCGCGGATGCGGGCGATCACGTCGAAAAGTTGCGCCGTCGCGGGCGGATCGAGGTTGGACGTCGGCTCGTCGAAGATGAGGACGCGCGGGCGGGCCGCCATCACCGACGCGACGGCCACGCGCTGCTTCTCGCCGCCCGACAGCGACGCCAGCGGGCGCTCCTGCAAGTGCCGCGCCCCGACGATGTCCAGCGCCCAGGCCATCCGCTCTCGGATTTCCGCGCGGGGCAGGCAGCGGTTCTCCAGCCCAAAGGCAACTTCATCCTGCACGGTGAGGGTGCAGAATTGCGCCTCCGGGTTCTGCTGCACCAGCCCCACCAGCTCGGCCACGTCGTAGACGAGAGCGCGGCGCGCGTCCAGCCCGCCGACGTGAATCTCACCCTCCGCTTCGCCGTCGTACTGATTGAACAGGAAGCCGCCCAGCGCCAGCGCCAGCGTGGACTTCCCGCAGCCCGACGGCCCGGCCAGCACCACAAAGTCGCCCTCGGCAACGTCCAGAGTCACGTCACGCAGCGCGTAGCGCTCGCTATCGCGGAATCGGAATGAAAAGTTCTGAATGGAAATCATGGTGAATCAGCGGATCAGCGAGAAAGCGAGTCAGCGGATCAGCGCGAAAGCGAATAAACGAACAAGAGTTCCCCACTCCTCACTCCTCACTCGCAACTCCTAACTCGCAACTCCTACTTCACCTCAATCGCCGTCACTTGCGGCGCGATGACTGTCCCATCCATCCGCGCGACGGCGAAGGTGATGGTCGTCTCGCCGATGAGGTTGAAGAGGCGGATGTCATCGTCGCCCAGCACGTCGGCCAGGGGCAATGAGACCGGCTCGGCGGCGGTCAGGATGACGGTGGTCGCCTCCGCCGTGGGTTGCAGCGCGAGCAGGATTTGGTTCAGCGGCGCGCCCTGCACCTTGCGCGGGCCGTCGCCCACATTGAGCGTGATGCTGTCCATCGCAAATTGCCAGTCCACGGGATTGTAGGGGGCCGGCTGCGCCACCGCGCCGCCGACTTCCAGCGTGACGCTGCCGATGACGGTGAGTTGCGTCACGCCGCGCACCCACGCTTTGCTATTGGCCGCGCCCACAATGTCGTAGGAAGCGTCCTGCCCGCGTCCCTGGGACGCCAGCAGCAGGCCGGTGCTCGTCTGCACCTCCGTCATACTGATGAAAAAGGCGTAGCCGTCGGCGGCCTGGACGAGCAGCAAGTCGGCGTCGGCGGCAGGCTCCGCCGGCGTCAGCAAGTCGCGCACGGGGATGCCGGTGTAGCGCGTCGTGACGCCGCGCAGCGTCGTATCGGCAGTGATGGCGGGCAGGTCTCCGTGCGTTTCGGGGTAAGCGTAGGGCGCAGCCACTGCGCCGCCGATGGCGACCGTCGCCGCGCCGCGTTGGGTGGTGAACAGGTAAAACGTGAGAGCGGCGGTCAGCAGCACGGCGCTCGCCAGGAAGATGGGATAGGCCCGGCGACCCATCGGCTGCGGCGGACGATCCTTGACCACGCCGGCGCGCCGCAGCGCCGCCAGGAGGATGTGCGCCAGGAATCCAGCAAAGACGACGCCGGACAGTCCGGCCACTCCACCGAGAATCACGATAGCGCCGTAGGAAAGAATGTCGGCGGGCAGCGCGGCAAACAGTTGGAACACGAAGACGTTCGAGGCGGACGCCAATCCCCCGGCCAGCAAATATCCCGGCAGCCTATCCTTGTCGCGGAAGGGCAGGAAGCCGATGTCCACCAGCACACCGGCCACCACATCCACCAGGACAATCAGTAGGCCGTGCGTGTTGCCGGTGAGCAGTTCGACCGCGCCTTTGAGGAGACCGGCCATCGTCCCCGCGCCCTGCTTGCCGGTGAGGCCGACGGCCAGCGTCAACCAGAGGACGTGCAGGCCGGCCGCCCACTGGAATCCGCCGGGGACGCCGACCAGCGATTGGATCATCCGCCCGATGGCGTTGATGTACGTGCTGGTCACACCGCCCAACGCCGCCAGCGCCGCCAACATCAGCAAATCGCGTGTGGAAAAATAGTATCGAGGGGAAGTTGTACGCATCATTTCACCTGATTTATTTCGGATACGTGAAGCGTGAAACGTGAAACGTGATGATCTCCCTGTGAAAGCCTCACGTTTCACGTTTCACGTTTCATAACAATAAAAAACGGCGTCCGTAGAAAGGACGCCGTCGCAAGCTCACAAGGCGCATCGCATCGCGCCAGGCTTTGCCTCAGCGCATCCCCTTTCCAAAGGTGGGAGGCGCAGCCGTTTCCCGCTGCACCCTATCGGTCGCCCGCCATGAACCGCAGTTTTTAGGCTATGACGACTCGGAGACGCCAGACTTTGATAGAAAATGACCTAACCGGGCTTCATCATAGCATGGTTAGGTTATCTGACAAACGCTTGATTTGCTCATTATCAACAAGCCCCTATAGGCCAAACCTTACGAGCTTTTACTCACCTGCCGCAAAATCTGCCAAGATGCCGGCGAACGTCTCTAACGACCAGGTGCCATTAATGCGCACGCGCGGCCATGTATAGCGATTGTCAAGGCGCTGCGTGGCACCCCACTGTGTCGTGACAGCGCCCAGATACCCTGCCGATTCCACCACTGCCAGCGTGTCCTCATCATAGCGCCCGGAGGGGTAACAGAAGAAGCGCACCGGCTGCCCGGTGTGCGCTTCCACCGCTTCTTTGACCCCCAAAATCTGATAGACAAGAAAATCATAGGCGCGGTTGGTAAGATCGTAATGATCGCGACCATGCGCTTGCACAGACATGCCGGCCTCAGCCATCAACCGCATCTCGGCCCAGGTAAGGTACTGGGGGGATTCATAGTGCGCGGGGGTAGCCAACACAAAGAACTCTCCCACAAAGCCGTATTTTTGCAGGAGAGGCATGGCATTGATGTGCGCGTCCTTGTAGCCATCGTCAAACGTCAGGACGATGGATTTTTCTGGCAAGGGTCGTCCGGTTGCCAGCGCGTCGTAAACGTCCTGCAATGTGACCGTATGGTAGCCCTGCTCGTAGAGATAGCGCAGCTGCGCCTCAAACATCTCCGGCACCACCGTAAGGTTGACGCGATAAACATCGGCATCCGCCGGCAGTTCAGAGATATAGTGGTACATCAGAATGGGCACATGGACTTCCTCCGGCGGGGGCGGATAAATGGGAGGAGGCGTTGCCGTGGGAGAGAGGGTCGGCGTAACGGTTAACTCAGGTGTCATGGTTAACTCAGGCGTGGCGGTTAACACGGGAGTAGCCGTCAACTCAGGCGTTGTCGTCATGGGGAGGGTGGGGGTAGCCAGGGGCGAAAGCAGCGCCGCCGATGTAAATGTCAAAACCGGCGTAAGTGTCACAGTAGGTGTGGCCGTCGCAGTAGGGGCCGGGGTGCGGGTAGGGCGAGGTGTGCGAGTAGGTTGGGGCGTGCGAGTAGGGGGGATGGTGCATGTGGGAGTGGGTGTCTTCGTCAACGTAGGGGTAGGTGTATAGGTGGAGGAAGGGGAGCGCGTAGCCGTAGGGGCTAACGTGGCAACCGGGGCAGCTTCAGCCGGGCGGAACCATCCAGGCCACCCGGTACGCGATGGCGGGGCGCAACTCGTCAAGACCAGCAGTCCCAACAGCGTCACAGCCCAGAAGCGAAACAACTTTTTCATAAGGTTCGTATCCACCGTCCTTCTGCAAATTGGTTCTATCTTACCACATTTGCCGGGGGAGGGAATGGTTTTTCCGAAAAAAGCCGGGATTTTAAGGAAGTTGCTTTCAAGGAACCGTTGTTCAGTCTCGCCGCCAAAGCCACAGAGTCACCCCCGCCAGGATCAAGGTGATGATCCCCAAGACCCCGGTGAGCCACAGTGGTGGGGAGGTTTGCCATGTGGAGAAATCTGTATCGCCATCCAAAGGCAAGCTCGTAACCTCGCCGGTCACATCGAACGGCATGGGCGTTATCAAATCTATTGGCTGAGCGAATGTTGCAGCCGTAGCCTCAGTGAACGGCTGCGCCGCTTCCATCGCCATCACCTGCGTTTCGGATACAGAAGTTGTGTCTGCCGGGAATTCTTCGATGGATTTTTCCAAGAGTTGGGGTTGAGCCGTAGGCGTCGGCAGGAAATCCTCCTCGGCGTTAGAAGGAGCGCCCATACCGCCGGCAGCGCCGTCTCCCATTCCGGGAGGCGCCGTCTCCGTCGTTAAGACGGCCCGCTCCAGTTGGTGTTCATCCGGCGTCCCATTCGTGGTCATGTCTTCTACAACCATCTCCGTAGCGGCCGGGGCTTGCAAGACCAGCGGCTCCTCAATCGGCGCCGATTCCTTGGAGAGCGACGCCACCGCCGGGGCGCTATCGGCCATAGGACGCGGCGCCATTGTCGGCACGGTTCCCCGCAGCACGTTCAGGGTCAGGGAGATCGCAAAGGCCACGGCTGTCAACGCGGTCGCCAGCCGCATCCAGATCAGGGGGCGGGAACGTTGGGGGGCGCGGCGGGAGGGGGTGGCAATCATCGAGGGCGTCAGCAGATAGTTACGCGGCGGTTCACGCAGCGGCGCCGCCTGGATCAACGCTACGGTAGCCCGCAGCGCAGCCACCTGTCGGCGCAACTCGGGATCACGCGCCAGGTCGGCTTCAAAAGCCAGACGCGCTTCACCCTCCAGTCGCCCATCCAGATAGGCGGAAACCTCCACTTCGCTCCAAATCTTCCGGGTCATGCCCTTGTCCTCCACACTATTCACTAATTCCTAAACGATAACGAGATGGCAAAAGTTCCCGCTCTTCTTGGAGCCAGGTTTGCATCCGTTGGCGCGCGCGGGCCAGGCGCGATTTGACGGTTCCCAGGCGGACTCGCATCGTTTCGGCCACTTCTTCGTAAGAAAACCCCATTTGATCTACCAACACTAACACCAACCGTTGATCTTCCGGCAGGCGCGCGATCATACGCTCCAGTAGAACACGCAGTTCGTTTTGCTGCGCCAATTGTTCCGGCGACTCGTCATGTGAAGCCAAATGGGGATTGGCCTCCTCATCCAGTTCACCAAAATCATCCCACGAGATGGCGGGGCGTCGCCGCAGCCGCCGCATCTCATCGTAGCAGGCATTGGATACAATGCGCAGCAGCCAGGCGCGAAAGGAGCCGCCGCGGAACTTATCCAACGCGCGATAAGCTGAGACAAACGCCTCCTGGCTGGCATCGTCCGCCGCCGCCGGATCGCCTAACAGGTGGTAGGCGAGGTTGTAGGCCTGGGTTTGATAATGCAAAACCAGCGCATTAAAAGCTTCCAGGTTGCCGCGCTGCGCCGCAGCGATCACAGCAGGCTCGTCCCAAGATGTAGTGTCTACAATCATATCCCTCCGAGGGGAATGTGCCTCAGGGCTATCGCATTTCAAAAAGTCCCGCCTGTAAGACTGTCTGTTTTGCCGCTAAAGCGGCGTTTTTAAGGACGATTTTTGTGGCGGGGCTTCGCCCCGCCACAAAAATCCCTTTTATCCCCGGCCCTCAGGCCGTATTC
>JAKQHY010000186.1 GCA_029555965.1 Chloroflexota bacterium
TGGGGAGGCGGAGGCGCAGGTCGAAACGCGCGTGGCGGCGGTCGGGATGGACGGCAAACTCGTGTGGGACGTTGTCGGTCAGGTCTTGCACGTCGGCATGGGCGAGAAGCTGCTGACGTTGTTGCTCGCTAAACTGGTCAACTTCGTGCCGGAGGGTGGCATCTGGATGAACACGCAGCGCCCCGAATGGAACGACGCCAACAACGCGCTCGTGGGCCGGGGCCTCTCGGTGGTGACGACGGCCTACCTGCGGCGCTTCGTCGCCTTCTTCCGAGCCTTGGTCGCGGAAACGGGCGCGGCGCTGGAAGTGACGCAAGAAGTCGCGGCCCTGTTCGCGGCGGTGGGGAACGTGCTGAAGACGTATCAGGAGTTGCTTTCTGACGAGCACATCGAAGACATGATGCGCGAGTTCGCGCAGGTGGTGGATGTCCACGTGGCCGCAGCCTTTGCGCGTCGGGCCCCATTCAAAGACTGGCAGCGGCGGGGGATGATGGACGCGCTCGGTCAGGCCGGAAGCGACTATCGCTGGAATTACTACCGCAACAGCCTTTCGGGGACGGTTGTCCCGCTGGAATTGGATACCGTGCTGGCGTTCCTCGACCTGGCGCAGCAGTTCATCGAGCACACATTGCGCGCCAACGAGCGCGACGACCATCTGTATCACGCTTACAACATCCTCTCACTGGATACCGCTATGGCGTACGTGGCGCATCTGTATGAGATGCTGGAAGGGCAGGTGGCAATCCTGTCCTCTGGCCTGTTATCGGGCGAGCAATCCCTCGCGCTGCTGCAAAGCCTGCGGAACAGCGCGCTCTATCGCGCCGACCAACACAGCTACATCCTTTACCCCGACCGCGACTTGCCGGGGATGTTGCGCAAGAACGTCGTCCCGGCGGCGTGGGTGCAGGATTCCGCGCTCGTCGCGGCGCTGACGGCGGCGGACGATCTCACGCTGCTGGCGCGGGACGAGGCGGGCGATTATCACTTCAATGGACGCTTCCACAACGCGCGGGACGTGCGGGCGGCGTTGGACGCGCTCAAGGCGCAGCCGCAATTCGCGCCGCTGGTGGAGGCGGAAGGTGCGCGGGTGTTGGACTGGTTCGAGCAGGTGTTCAACCACAGCGCGTTCACGGGGCGCTCCGGGACGTTCTTCGCCTACGAGGGCCTGGGGAGCATCTACTGGCACATGGTCTCCAAGCTGCTGCTGGCTGTCCAGGAGACGTACTTCCGCGCGGCGCAGGCCGGCGAGTCGGAGGCGACCTTGCGCGCGCTGGCCGACGTGTACTACGACGTCCGCCAGGGTCTCGGCTTCAACAAGTCGCCGGAGGTTTACGGCGCGTTCCCGACCGATCCGTACTCACACACGCCCGCCGGGCAGGGCGCCAAGCAACCCGGCATGACGGGGATGGTCAAGGAGGAAATCCTGACGCGCTGGGGCGAGCTGGGGGTGAGCGTGGCGGCGGGGAGGCTGGTCTTCAACGCGGCGCTGCTTCGGCAGAGTGAGTTCTTGACGCCGGCGACGGCCTTTGAATATGTGGATGTGTCCGGCGCGACGCTCACGCTGGCGCTGCCCGCCGGCGCGCTGGCCTACACCTTCTGCCAGGTTCCCATCGTCTACGTGGCGGATGGGACGGCGCGGCTGGACGTCCACTTTGCCGACGGCCATATCCAGCCGGTCGCCGGGCTGGCGCTGGACGCGGAGATCAGCGGGCACATCTTCCGGCGCGATGGCGCGGTCGTGCGGCTGACGGTGCATTGGTAACCTCTGGGGGACGGGATGGAAGAAGAGGGCCATGCAACGCGGGCGCAGCTTTTGAATGAGGTGACACAGTTGCGGCAGCGGGTGGCTGCGCTGGAAGCCGCGCGGGTGGAGTGGGAGCGCGCGGAAACGGCGCCACGGCAATCGGGCGAGGTGCTGTCCACCCTTTACCAGGCCGGCCAACAGATCGGCCAGAGCCTGGATACCGCCGTCGTTTTTCAGTGTTTTTACGAGTGGGTGTCGCGGCTGATGGCGTTTCACAGCCTGTTTGTGTCGTCTTTTAATGCGGAAGAGCAGTTGATCCGCTGCGTTTACGCCATCATTGAAGGCCAACTCATCGATCCCGGCACGCTGCCGCCCTTGCCGTTGGAGCCGGAAGGTCGTGGCACGCAAAGTCGGGTCATCCGCACCGGGCAATCTCTGTGTTTGAACGATTACCAGGCTTATATGCAGCAGTCCGTTTCCGCCTATCAAGTGGACCCACAGGGCGTCCTGTACCAGCGCGATGCGGTGCCGGAGGATGGCGAAGTCACCCGTTCCGCGTTGTTGGTGCCCATGTTTCTCTCCGGGCAAGTGGTGGGCGTGATTCAAGTGATGAGTCATCGGCGCGCGGCTTTTACCGAAGACAATTTGCGCGTGCTCGAATCCCTGGCCAGTCAGGTGGCGGTGGCGTTCAATAACGCCTATTTGTACCAACAGGCGCAGGCTGAGCTGGCCGAGCGCCGGCGGGTTGAAGCGGCGCTGCGGGAGAGCGAGAACAAATTCCGGTCTATTACCGAAAATGCGGCGGATTTTATCTTCATCAAGGATCAGACCCGGCGGTATACCTTCGTCAATCCGGCGATGCGCCGGCTTTTCGGAGCGGCGGCGGACTCTGTTCTGGGGAAGACCCCCGAAGAGCTTTTTGGCCCTGACCAGAGCCGCGTGGTTAGCGCGCTGGACGACCGGACGTTTGCCGGCGAGACGGTGAATGAAATCCGAGGGTTGCATATTAGCGGTGAGCAATACTTCTTTAATACCATCCAGACGCCGCTGGTGACAGAGAACGGCGCGGTGACTGCCATTATGGGGATTGTTCGGGATGTCACCGAGCGCAAGAAAGCCGAGGAAGAGCTGACGATTTTTAAGAAAGCCCTGGATTCTTCCTCAGATGCGATTGGGATGGCTACGCCGGCCGGCCAGCATTACTATCAAAATAGGGCGTTCGACGAGATGTTTGGCGACATCGGAAGCGATCCGCCGACCACCCTGTACGTTGACGAAGCGGTGGGGCGCGAGGTTTTTCAGACCATTATGGCCGGGGACGAGTGGAGCGGTGAAGTGGCGATGGTCGGCAAGGATAAGGCGGTATTGGATATTCTGCTTCGCGCTTACGTCGTGAAGGAAAATGGGCAAGTCGTGGCGCTTGTGGGGGCGCATACGGACATCACTGCGCACAAGCGCGCCAAAGAGATGCGCCTTCGGCTGGCGGCCCAGGTGCGCGAGCAGGCGCAGCAAATGGAGCAGATTCTCGCCACCGTGCCGGCCGGCGTTTTGTTGCTCAGTGCTGAGGGGCGGGTGTTGCAGGCTAATCCGATGGCGGGGCAGTATCTGTCACTGTTAGCCGGGGTTGCGGTGGGCGACATACTGACGCATCTGGGCCACCTTTCCCTCGGTGAGTTGTTTATTACGCCATCAACGCCGGAACTGTGGCGCGAAGTCAAGGCAGCCTCGGCCACGTTCGAGGTTGTCGCCCGTCCGGTGGAGAGTGATACGGAACCGGAGCATTGGGTGTTGGTGTTTAAGGACGTGACCCGCGAGCGGGAAATTCAGGCGCAACTCCAACAGCAGGAGCGGTTGGCGGCGGTGGGCCAACTGGCGGCAGGCATCGCCCACGACTTCAACAACATTATGGCGTCCATCGTCCTCTATGCCCAGATGACTATGCGTTCGCAAACGCTGACCGAGCGTGAACGCGAGCGTATGGAAACTATCGTCCAGCAGGCCTGGCACGCCACCCGGCTAATCCAGCAAATCCTCGATTTTAGCCGGCGCGCCGTCTTGGAGCGCAAGCCACTCGACCTGTTGCCGTTGCTGAAAGAGCACGTCAAGCTATTGCAGCGGACATTGCCGGAACATATCCACATTGAACTGGTGAGCGCGCCGGGCGCATACATCATCCACGCCGACCCCACGCGCATCCAGCAGATGCTCACCAACCTCGCCGTCAACGCGCGGGACGCGATGCCCGGCGGCGGAACCTTGCATATCGAACTGGCGCGCGTCACTATCGCGCCGGGGCAAACGTTGCCCCTGCCGGAAATGCTGCTGTCTCAGGTCCAGGAGACGGGCGCCGCCGAATGGATTCGGCTGACGGTGGCGGATACCGGCGCCGGGATGACGCCGGAGGTGCGGGCGCATCTTTTCGAGCCGTTCTTTACGACCAAAGAGCCGGGGCAGGGCACCGGCCTGGGGCTGGCGCAAGTGTATGGCATTGTGGGGGTACACGGCGGCTACATTGATGTCGAGACAGAGGTGGGCGCAGGCACGGCCTTTAGCATCTACCTGCCCGCGCTGGAAGCGTCCCCGACGCAGACGCCCGCATCGCGGACTGCCGTTCCCCCGCAAGGACAGGGAGAGACCGTGTTGGTGGTGGAGGATGAAGCCACTTTGCGCATGGTGTTGGTTGAAATCCTGGAGATGCTCAATTATCGCGCCATCGGGGCCGCGAACGGCCGTGAGGCGTTGGCGTTGATGGAAACTCAGGGGAAGGAAATCGCGTTGGTGTTGAGTGACGTGGTGATGCCGGAGGTGGGGGGGCTGGCTTTGCTGCACACCCTGCGCGAGCGGGGAAACTCAACTCCGGTCATCTTGCTCACCGGTCATCCGCTGGGCAAAGAGTTGGAGTCGTTGGGAGACCAGGGCCTGGCCGTCTGGATGCTCAAGCCACCCGACATTGATCAATTGGCGCAGATTGTGGTAGACGCGCTGCATCCCAATGTTATTATGCCTGAGTGATCTCCACGTGCTCTGCGGTAAAGAGCGGAGCCGCGTCCTTGCTGTAAACGGTCTTGGCGCCCTTTATGTCTTCGTGGTTTTTCAGTGGAGTCAGGAGATACTATCATGCTAACCATTAAGCGTCCCTTGTTCATGTGTGGCGAAAATCCGGGGCTGCGACTGTTCGCGCCGCAGTCCGAGCAACCGGTGGCCGTTGCCAGTTATTGGCATTGCACCCACAGCGCGCTGGGGCCGGGGCGCGCGCTGGTGTTATGGCTGGACGTGGATGCCGCCCCGGACTTGTCGGTGGGGAATGGCGGGATTTTCAGTGACAACATGCCGCTGGCGCACGCGCTGGTGGAGCAACTGACACAATACTTCGCGGAGTTTCAGGGCCTTCCCGTGACGACTTTGCCCTATGTCCCCGCGATTTGCCGACACAGCTTTGATGGCCGCCGGTATCAAGTCACTTGCCAGGCGTCGCAATTGCAGATCGCTCTCGAATGGTGCGACTTGCTGGACCAGAAATACCTCCACTGGCCTCAATTCCCGGCCGGCGCCGCCGCGTACGATTTGACGACAGTGATCTGTCCCTGCCAGACTGGTCAGATTGCCATCAATGAGCAACGGGTCCCCGGCAACGTCCAGACGGGCGCCGCGCAGGATGGCGCTCCGACAAGCACGGCTTTCCTGGCTTTTGCGGAGAGTTGGGTCGGCCCGGCGATTCCTTGAGGGTCATCCCCTTTCATGGATTTGGCGCGCGCAGCGTGAAGTAGAAGGTGCTACCCTGCCCCGGCTCACTGACGACGCCGACGGCGCCGCCCAACCGCTCGATGATGCGCCGCACGATGGATAGTCCCAGTCCGTGTCCCGGGGCGCGGACGTGCAGGCGGGTGAAGGGCGTGAACAGTTTCTCGCATTGTTCGTCCGTCAACCCCGGCCCGGTATCCCGCACCCAAAAGATGATCTGCGCGGCGTCCTGATTGGGGACTATGGGTGGGGCCGGCGGCGAGGCGCCCAACGTCACCTGTGGCGGAACGGCTTTCTCCGGCTGCCCCCCGTATTTGATCGCGTTGCTGATGTAATTGACCCAGATTTCTTCTACCCACGGCGCGTATCCCATGGCGACGGGCCAGGTTGTCGGGACGCGAATGTCCGCCTGCGCATCTGTGATTTCGTTGCGCAGGCGGTCGAGCGCTTCGGCGACGATGGCCTCCATCTCTAGGGGTGCCATCGTCATTTGCTGTACCTCCCGCACGCTGGCCAACAGCAGCAGTTCATCAATGATCGTCGCCATCTTTTTGCTGGTTTTTACGATACGCTGCATATTTTCCAGATGCTCTGCCGTCAGCAGTGGTTTGAGTTGGGTGACCGTCATTTGCGTGAACCCCATAATGATGGTCAATGGGGATTTCAGGTCGTGGGCCACGGTATGGGCAAAGGCATCCAGTTCAGCATTGCGGACTTCCAACTCCGACGTGCGTTCTTGCAGCGCCAGTTCCGCGCGTTTGCGTTGGGTCACGTCGTGCAAGACGACGACCCAGCCGGTGAGTTGTTGGCGGCGATTGTATAGCGGCGAAACATAGAGATCGTAGTACTGCTGCGTCGGTGGGCTGCCGAGGACGATCTGCGTCGGAGTTTCCGGCGCATTGAGCGGGTTCTGCAACACGTTCAACTGACCCGATAGCACGTGAGCTACCGGTTGCGCGATTACATCGGCCAATGGCGCGCCTAGCAGAGCTTGCGCGGCGGGATTCAAATCTACAATGCGCGCCTGCGCATCGAGGACGATGACGCCGTCGCGCATACTCTCTACCACTTTATCCCGTGCGATGGGGATGACGTCCAGCAAACGATAGCGAAAGAGTCCCCACGCCATTACCAGACCGGTCAAGGTAAAACTCAGTGGGGTGATATTGAGATCGGGGAAGGGGTTGAAGCGGGTGAGATAGAGGAAATTCGCCGCCCACGGAAAAATTGCCCCGCTCAAAATGATATTGATTTGTCGGCGGTAAGTACCGCTCGCGCGTATCCATGCCCGCACCAACAAGACCGTGGCGCTGAGGAGCACCAGGTAGGCATACACGGCCCCGCCCAAGTAGGTTGCCCCGCGCGTGTTCGCCAGCATGGGAAACGCGCCGGTGGTATCCACCCAGTATTTCGGGTAGTACAGGTGATGCCACTCATTGGTCCAGACCAAGAGAATGATGAGGCTCGGTACAGTGAACAGCGCCAGAATACGCCGCCGTGTGAGCCAACGCTCTCGCCCGGTGTACTGGATGGCAAAAACCAACCACAGCGTCGGCGCGGTAGCGACCCCCAGATAACCCACTTTGGTTCCCCACAACATAGGCGTTAGCTCAGTGTTAGCAAGCTCAAAAGCGTAGCCCAGCAGCCAGATCGCAACGCCCAACATCATCAACCCACACGAAGTCGCCGTGGGCATTTGACGCTGCTGCCAGGCGTACAGCGCGATGCCACCTGATACCAGGGCCGAACAAATCAGCACAATGATGTAGATAGTTTCTTGATGCATAACGGTTTTAGTATAACTTGAATGTGAGGAAAGGCCAAAAGACTCTCAATTCCACTGTTCGTGGCTTTTTGCCTTTGAGAATCGGATAGTGTGTGGTGTATTTTTGATGAGGGTTGAATTTTTTGCACTTTATGGTATTCTTTGCCCTTTGTGAGATCGGTTCCGAAAATACACCATAGGAGATGTCGAATGCATAATTTATCAGGACATGGATTGAAAGTTTTGTTGAAGCTGTCTGGCGCTGTGCTTATGGGCATGTTGCTACTGCTGTTGGGTGCAATGATCGCCTATCCTGCCCCCCAGGATATGAGCATCGCAGTCGGCCCGGCACACCATCAGCAAGTGACACCTGGTCAAGTCGTCGTATACGACCATGTGTTGACTAACACAGGGACGTTGACAGACACGTTTCTTATCGAGGTGGCGTCAACGCAGGGCTGGCCGGTTACCTTGATAGGGGCCGGCCACCTGAATGGCACAGTCTTTCTGCCGGTAGCAGTTAGTCCCCAAATGACGCTCTCTTTCCAGGTTAGCTTGACCGTGCCGGTTGACGTGTTTGCGGCGACTGAAGTGACGCTGATTACGGCCACCTCGCAGTTAAGCCCCACCATTTGGGATGCTACCACAGACACGAGCATCGTAGTAGGCCGCCTTTACTTGCCCTTTCTGACCAGACGTTGGCCGCCTCTGCCTTACCAACCATCCCTGGCTGCCATTCAAGATGCAGAGTACGGACGATACACAGTCGCTTGGAGCGAGTCGCCTTCTCGTATCGCCGATACCTACATCCTGCAAGAAGCCACCGACGCGGCCTTCACGACGAATCTGCGCGATGCCTGCACCACGACGGAATCCTCCTGCATGATTACCGATCGAGTGGTTGGAACGTACTATTATCGCGTGCGCGGGCAAAATAACTGGGGCGCCAGTGCATGGAGCAATATTCAGGTCGCCCAGGTCGTATGGTTGGATACCCCTACAACGTTTATCGAGAATTTCAGCAATCCGAACAGTGGGTGGGACACCGGGAAAACCGTTTTCGGCTCAGCTTACTATGTGAATGGGGAATATCGTCTGACTGACCCGGACGACATAGGGGGAGTCACGCTATTTGAAGGTATCTCACCTGATTGGATTGCTCCCAACGACCTAGAGATCAAAGTAGAAGCTCGGATTGACGAAGGCACAACCTGTACAGGCTGTGCCCCGGCCATGAGTTTGGTCTTTGGATTAAAAACCTTTCCATGGGAGGGGGAATTGTACTGGGTGGAGTGGTATGAATTTCGGGTTTCACCCCAGAACCAAGCCTATTGGTTATGGAAGTGGTCCAATTGGGATGAATTGGAGCAACTCACCTCTGGGACTTCAAGCGCAATTCTACCCAACCCGCAGGTGATGCAAACGTTAGAAGTGCATCGCAGCGGTGACACCATCACGATGCTGATCAATGGCACAGAATTGGAGAGCTTTGTAGATTATGACAACCCGTACTCAGGACGCCGTTCGGTAGGATTGGGGGGAGGTGATTTCCGTGTGGCGACCTACGACAATTTTCAGGTGAGCAGTTCAGGGCTTATCACCAAACCTATCGGGACGCGCTAAGAATAGAGTGGACAGCCCGCCGCATCGTTGCGGCGGGCTGTTTGTTGTCGTCCCTCTACCTGTACTTACTCTGCCCCAAACCTGTACTCCGTCGTCGTCCGGTACGTCTCACCGGGACGCAGTACCGTGGTCGGGAAGCTCGGCTTGTTGGGCGAATCGGGGTAGTGCTGCGTCTCCAGGCAGAAGCCGCCGCGCCAGTGGTAGACCGCGCCGCCTTTGCCCGGCAGGGTGGGAGGGAGGAAGTTGCCCGCGTAGAACTGGATGGCGGGTTCCGTCGTGTAGACCTCCATCACGCGCCCGGACGTCGGCTCGGCGACGCGGGCGGCGAGGCGCAGCGCGCCCGGCGCGCCGTTGACGATCCAGTTATGGTCGTAGCCGCCGGCGAATTTGAGTTGTGCATCGTCGGCGTTGATGCGCGTGCCGATGGGCGTGGGCGCGCGGAAGTCGAGCAGCGTCCCCGCCACCGGGCGCAGTTCGCCGGTGGGGATGAGCGTCCCATCCACGGGCGTGAACCGGTCGGCGTTGAGCATCAGGACGTGATCGAGAATCGTCTCCGCCGCGCCCGCCGACAGGTTGAAGTAGGAGTGATTGGTCAGGTTGACGATGGTGGGCTTGTCCGTCGTGGCGGTGTACTCAAGACGGAGCGCGTTGGCGTCCGTCAGCGTGTAGACGACGGTGACGCTCAGCGCGCCAGGATAGCCTTCCTCGCCGTCGGCGCTGGTGTACGTGAGTTCCAGGGCCGGGCCGTCGGCAACTTCAAACGCGCGCGCCGCCCACAACCGCTTGTCGAAACCCTTCACCCCGCCGTGCAGGTGATTGTCGCCATCGTTCTGCGCCAGCGTGTACGCCACCCCATCAAGCGTGAACTTGCCATGTGCGATGCGGTTCCCAAAGCGTCCCACCAGGCAGCCGAAGAACGGGTTGAGTCCCAGATACCCCTCCAGCGCGTCGAAGCCGAGTACCACGTCCGCATAAGTCCCGGCGCGATCCGGCGCGGTCAGCGAGACCACGGCGCCGCCGTAAGTCGTGATCGTCGCGCGCATCCCCTGCGCATTGACGAGCGTGTAGAGGGCGACTTCTGCGCCGTCAGGCAAAGTACCGAAAGATTGTTTTTTGATTTTCATGAGAGTCTCCTTTTAAAATGCCACAGAGCACACAGAGTTCACAGAGAAACACACAAATCCTTTGCGTCCTTTGCGTCCTTCGTGGTGAAAAATTTTCATTTAACCTACCGTCTCCCTATCCTCCCACCACCTTGCCTTCGGCCACCAGCCCAGATGCCCTGTGCCGATTTTGCGCGTCTCGTCGCACAGGGCTTTGTAACGGTCGCTGCGCATAAAGGCGGGCGTGGTCAGGTCGAAGGGATGGTCGAAGGTATCGAGGTAGCTTTGCAGACGCGCGCGCATCTCCGCCAGCACATCGGCGTAGGCCGGATCGTCGGCCAGATTGTGCTGCTCGTCGGGGTCAGACTCAACGTCGAAAAGCTGATCGGGGTCGAAGTAGGCCGGATATGACTCAACGGCGATCACCATCTGCCCCTGGAGCCGTTGGTGGATGTGGTTGGGCGCTTCGGCGAGCGCGCCGTTTGCCATCGCGTCGAGCAGCCGTTGCGGGTAGCGCAGCGCGATGTACTTCCACTTGCCCGCCAGGACGGCGCGCGCGTACCCGAACTCGAAGAACAGGTCGTCGTGAAGCGTTTTCTCTTCGCCGGTGAGCAGCGGGCGCCAACTCGCGCCATCCAGGCGCATTTCGGCGGGCGGCGTAATCCCGGCGATGTCCAAAATGGTCGGAACAAAGTCCACGTTCTGCACGCGCGCGTCGCACACTGTCCCCGGCTGCACCACGCCGGGCCAGCGCAGCGCCATGGGGATGTGGACGCCGTGCTGGTGGCACGTCCCCTTGCCGACCTCCGTGTTGTGATCCACCTTGAAGATGACGAGCGTGTTGCCCGCCGCTCCCAGCGCTTCCAGTTTGGCGAGGATGGCGGCGACCTGGTCGTCAATCCAGGTGATGCCGACGGTGTCGTGGTTGAAGGGCAGGCCGCGCGCGGCGAGCCGCGCCGCCATTTCCGCGCGCGGCGGATGGAGGCCTTCGAGGTCGTCCCGTTTGCCGCCCTGCGTGTAGCGGAGGTCGCGCTCGTAGGACTTGTCGTGCGCCGGGCCGTGGAACGCGGTCGGCGTCACATAGAGGAAGAAAGGCTGCGCGCCGTCGCACCCATCCAGGAAGTCGAGCGCGCCTTGGGTGATCCATTCCAGGTGGTGTTCGCGCAGCGCCTTGACCGGGAACCCTTCGCCGTTGCTGATCACGATGCTGGCGGCGACATCGAAGCCGCCGGTCGCCCGCACCTCGGCGGCGAGTGCGGCCTGGTACGCACGCAGTTGCGCATCCACCGCCGGGTCGTCAAGATTGGCGTCGGGGGCGAGGAAGGGCAAGTCCAGCTCGCGGACGGGTCGCCAGACATCCCACTTCCCGGCGATGCCGGTGCGGTAGCCGGTGGCCTGCAACGCCCTGCCCAGGCTCGGCATGTCGCCGTTGAGGACGACGTTCCACGCGAGGTTGTACGGCTCGTCAGGCGGATTCTGCGCCAGGAAGTGCGGGTCGGTGCAGTGGCCGGCGTACTGCCCGGTGAGGTACGTGTAGCGGCTCGGCGTACACGCGCTGGCCGAGCAGTACATCTGGTCGAAGCGCGCGCCTTCCGCCGCGAGGCGGTCAATGGCCGGGGTGGGCGTCCGCCCGCCGTAGCAACTCAGCCAGACGAAATCGGTGTCGTCCGGCATAATACAGACGATGTTGGGCCGTGAATCAGGCATTAGGACAACGCTCCTCTGAAAATAGCCACAGAGGGCACAGAGTTCACAGAGAAAACCCTTTGTGTCCTTCGTGTCCTTTGTGGTGAAAATTTTCATCTCACCGCTGGTGAACGCCGGTTCATGATGAATTCCTGTGTAGTATGGGTCAAAGTTTAATCGGATTCACAGAATTGCCAAATTTTGCGCCGTGCGTTTTCGTATCTTTTTCCGGTTGTGATAAGATATGCAGCGAGATCCAAAGTGAGGAGACCTCCTGATGACTACATCACGCGACCGAGTCTTGCAAGCTCTGAACTTTACCGTTCCCGACCGTGTGCCCCGCGATCTGGCCGGGATGCGCTCGACGGGGATCAGTGCGTTTGCGTATCCCAGCCTGGTGGCGGCGTTGGGATTGCCGCCGCGCCTGCCGCGTGTGGAGGATACCGGGCAGATGCTCGCGCTGCCGGATTTGGACGTGCTGGACGCCCTGGGCTGCGACGTGATCACGATTGCCGATGGGACGACCAACGCCTTCGACCAGCCGGAAGTGTGGCACCCTTACGACTTCAATGGGCGGCTGCCGGCTCTGGTGCGCAATCCGGCGGCCTTTACCACGGAGCCGGACGGCACGATTTTGCAGGATTCGCGCCGGATGCCGCCTTCGTCCTTTGTTTTTGACGACCTGCACGGCGGGCAACCCCTCGATTTGAGCGCGAACCTGCCCAAACCCGACCTGGCGGCGGTGAGGCGAAACTTTGCGGTTCGCGAGCTGCGCGACGAGCGCATTGTCGCCATCCGCGAGCTGTGCCGCCGCGTGCGCGAGTCCACCGACCGCGCGGTGATGTTCAACGACGGCGCGCTGCAAGTTCCCATCGGCATCGGCAACTACGGCGGCCTCGCCATCTTCCCGATGCTCTGCGTGCTAGAGCCAGACTTTGTCGCGGAACTGCACGCGATCATCACGGACTACGTTCTCAGGAACGTGCGCGCGCTGCTGCCTGAAATCCGCGAGTATGTGGATGTGGTGATGTTCGCCGCCGACGACTGGGGCACGCAGCGCAACCTGATCGCGTCGCCGCAGGTGTTCCGCACCCTGTTCCTGCCATACTGGCAACAGATCAACACGGAATTTCACGCCATCGCGCCGCAGGTCAAGCGGTTCCTGCACTCGTGCGGCGCGATCTACGATTTGATTGACCTGGTGATTGACGCCGGCTTCGACGTGCTGAACCCCGTGCAGTGGTCGGCGGGCAAGCACAGCTACCAGGAATGGAAGGACAAGGCGCGCGGGCGCATCGCGTTGTGGGGTGGGGGCGTCAATGCGCAGGCTACGCTGCCGCTCGGCTCCGTAGCCGACGTGGAGCGCGAAGTCGCCGAGGTCGTGACCTATATGGCGCAGGATGGCGGCTACGTCTTCTGCAACATCCACAACATCCTGGCCGAAATCGCGCCGGAGAAAGTCATCGCCATGTACCGGGTGGCCGGGGCGCAATGAAAAAAGTTTCACGCGAAGGCGCAAAGCCGCTAAGTTTTTTTATTCTTCTGCGCCTTTGCGTCTTTGCGTGAAATAAAATTGTTTGGTAAGGAGAGGACGATGGCATACGTAACGATCAAAGGAAAGCAGATGTTTTATGAGGAGACCGGCGCGGGGTTCCCCCTGCTGTTCGGTCACAGTTACCTGTGGGATGCGGCGATGTGGGCGCCTCAGGTAGCCGCGCTGGCGCAGCAGTACCGCTGTATCGTGCCGGAACTATGGGCGCACGGGCGTTCGGATCCACTGCCGGACATCCCCACCAGCATCGAGCAGTTGGCCGAGGATTACTGGGCTTTCACGCAGGTGCTGGGGCTGAAGCGCTTTGCCGTCATCGGCCTGTCGGTCGGCGGGATGTGGGGGACACATTTGACACTCGCGCACCCCGAAGCCGTCGCCGCGCTGGTGATGATGGATACGCACGTCGGGTCGGAGCCGCCCGCGAGCCAGGCGCGCTTCTTCCAGATGTTGGATGCGCTGGAAAAAGCCGGCCGCATGGTTCCGCCAATTGCCGAGGCTTCCGCGCCGTTCTTCTTCGCGCAGACGACGATGGACAAAGGGCTGGCGATGGTGGGGGAATTCAAGGCGCACATGATGGCGATGAAGCCGGAGAACGTCCCCAGCATCGTGGCGCTGGGACGCGGCATCTTCGGGCGGAATTCCGTGCTGGAACGGCTGGGTGAGATCGCCGCGCCGACGCTGGTGGTGGTGGGTGAGGGGGATCGCTCGCGCCCGCCGCACGAGGCGCAGGACATGGCCGGGCGCATCCCCGGCGCGCGGCTGGAGATCGTCCCCGAAGCCGGGCACATCTGCACCATCGAACAGCCGGAGCGGGTCAACGCCGTGCTGTCCGGCTTCCTGGGGGCCGTGCTGCCTTAGTCGTATCTTTTCACCGCAGAGTACGCAGAGTGCGCGGAGATTCTATAGTTTCTCCGCGACCTCTGCGCACTCTGCGGTGAAATTTGGGATTGGTGTGATGCGCAACACAGTAACCTTGGGGTTGGAGTATTTCCTCCGCGAGTTGGCGCCGGGGCTGCGCGGGCGGCGGTTGGGGCTGGCGACGCATCCGGCGGCGGTGACGCCCGATCTGACGCATTGCCTGGACGCGCTCT
>JAKQHY010000187.1 GCA_029555965.1 Chloroflexota bacterium
CCAACTGCCCTATGATCCCAGGAATGTTTCCCTTTTCAATCAGCAACTGTTTCCCTTTTCGGCCATCAAGCTGACGACCTTACCTGGATATCGTTTCCCTTTTCATTCATCAACCGTTTCCCTTTTCACTTGACAAAAACAGACGGCGAGCTGCGACTCCCAACCAATCGCCAGGTCCAGCCGGAAGACGGCTTCTTGGGGGGGCAGAGCTATGTCGCTGCGCGGGAGGGGGGGCTCCTCCGGCGCGCTGTCGCCGGGCCACACCGGGGTAATCCATACCGTTGCGGCGCGCAGCGGTGCGGAAACCGCGAGTGGCTGGCGCTGCCGGGCCTGGCGCGCGGCCCGCAGCCGCGCCAGGCCCAGCCGGGCCCAATAGTCCAGGTGGGCGGCTAATTGCGGCTGCCATCGGGCGGCCAGGGCCGTCCGCAGTACCTGCGCTTGCTGTTCAGCTGGGGTCGCGGCTAATTGCGCTGCCAGGCTTTTCGGGGTGTAACGGTCGTTCATCGGCGGGCCTCCGTGAAAATGTGCGTTAAGCTCGCACTCAGCGTCCAACTCAACACCAGTGTCAATCCACTGGTCAGCGCGAAGCCGGCCAGCGAGGGCCAGGGCCACTGTTCCAGCCAGAGCCAGACTGCGACCAGCACCGGCGCGTGAATGACGTACACCGTGAAGGTGGAACGACTGAGCCAGCCGGGCCAGGGGATGTCCGCGTAGCGCCGAAACAGACCGAGTAGCCCCACCGTCAGCGCCAGGCCGAAGCCTTGCTCCCACACGGCCGCGACCAGGCTTTGCCAGTGCCAACCGCTGGCGAAAAGCAGCAGGTCGGTCAGGCCGCCGCCGGCCAGGTAAATGGCGAAGAACAGACCGAGGGATAGCCCGGCGGATAGCAGCCAGGTCAATGCTTGGGCAAAATCCAGGCGCGCTAACCACTCGTTTTCGTAGGCTGTGACGCCCAGGAGGAAGTACAGCGGGTATTGCAGCGGCAGGCAGGGGCAGTCGAGGGTCAGCAAGTGCCAGGACACATAGAAGGGGCAGACCACACGGATGAGAAACGACACTAGGCCCACGCCGGCGATCCCGCCCAGGATGAGGGGCAGGGTGGGGCGTAGGCGATGCAGCCACGGCATCAACTGGCGGCCGACCAAGGCCCACAGCAGCGTGAAAACCAGCAGACGTTCCACGAACCACAGTGGGCCGGAGCCGAGTTCAAATGGCGTGGTGCAGAACGTGGTCACGGCGGCGGGCCAGCCGTGTTCCGCCAGGGCTACCAGCGCCAGTTGCAGGCGCTCGCCAATGAGGTCGTAGGCCAGCAAAGGCAGCCCCAGGTGTACCAAACGATGGCGTAAAAACTGCGCGCCGTGGCGGGCCTGCGCCGGGGGCGTCAGATACCCGGCGATGAAGAAGTAGCAGCCCAGGATGAAAGGCTGGCACAACACGGCGATGGCGGCCAACACGCCGGTAGCCAACGCGCTGTCCGCAGGTTGTTTGACGGTGAAGTTCGTCGGGCCGCCATAGGCCGCGCTGGCGTGCAGCAGGATCACCAACGCCGTGAGCAGCACTTTGAGATTGTCCAGATAGGCTAAACGAGCTTTCATCAAACGGGGGCATCCAATGAATGTGAATTGAGGGGATAGTGCGGGTAAGCGCTCCCCGCTAGAGTTGCGTACACCGCTGCGCCAGTTCACGGCGCGCGCGGCGATAGGCGCGGAATTTCACCAGGGTCAGCCCGACGCCCACCAGTCCGGTCAAGCTGCCCAGGCCAATGCAGAAGTACACCGGCAACTGCCCGCCCAGGAGTTGGGCAAACACCGTGTCGGCCAACGTCAGGATGACCAGAAGTAATCCTCCCAGGCCCAGCAAAGCGCCGCCCAGGGCTTCATCGGCGGCCGTGCGCCGCCAGCGTAGCAGCCACAATCCGGTGACGAGCAGGGCGATGATCAAGGCGGTCATTAACAGCGTGAGCATAGATACCTCCCGGATTCAGGGTTTCCGTCTTTTGCTGCGTTTTTTGGGGGTAGCGCGGGGGGTGCGGTCTTCTCCTAACAACCCCGTTAGCACCGCCGCCAGGAAACTGGGGGAGCATTTCCCTTGTTCGAGGTCGGCGGCGACCTGGCGCAAAACAGCCGCTTGTTGTTTTGGCTTCATTCTCTCTCCTGAAGGCCCACAAAAAAACGTCCCGGCAGTCAGCCTGCCCGGAGACGTTTTTTAGGCCAGATGCTCATTGAAAATCCGTGTCACCGTTCATCATCATATCACGGATTTTAGACGCTCAAGCCCTGATGTGTATAGTTTTCTTTCAATTAGAGTGGCAAGGTTTTACACAATATTAGAAGGGGGTCTGACCAGAGAGGGGCAATGGAAACCGGCATGGCGGGTGCCAGTGGGAATGAGGTGGAACGTGAGGGATAGCAGGGTAAGTTGAAATGCCAAGAGGTGTCAGTTGGGGTGTACTTGGGAGACGGCACAGACCGTTGGGGGGCTATGCGTGCATCTCCTCTGCTGGCAAGGCTACTACTAATTCCTCTGGTCGTAACCGGCCTTGTGCCAGGAGTGGGTACGTCACTATCCGCCAGGACCGGCAACATGCCCAGCGCTATCAGGGACAGATACCGGCACTAGCGGCGGAACTTACGGGACACCTTCAGACGGCGCCGGTGTTTTTTTGCACTGGCCCCGTTTGCAGCTATACTTGAGTGTATACTTATCAGCCAGATAGCTTCCCTACCCAGTAAGCACATTGTTACCTGAACCGGCTGGCTACTCTTTGTGGTGAAGGGAAGCGTAAATGGAAAAGTAGAATAGGCCCAAAAACCTGTCTTTCGTAGTCATTCCTGGCTACCCTACGTTGTTTTTCGGGGGAGAAACCATGTCAATCAGTGCGGCTCTAAAGAAACGATTGCAAGATGTATTGACAAAATGTGGAGTATTTGATAATGATCTGGATTTGCAGGCCTTATTCACCGATGAGCGCATCGCTCCCTGGCGCGACGGCCTGCCGACCGCCACGAACCGGGACCAACGGGTGACCAGGTTCATTGACTTCCTAGGTGACCACTACGATACGGCCCATAACAATGTGTTAGTTCTGTTCATCCATGTACTGGCAGAGCAGATTAACGCACGTGATCTACGTCACCAGAATTTGCAGGAACTGGCGGCGGCGTTGGAACAGGAATTCGCGCCACCGCCAGCGAAACCCGTAGAGGTACAGGCAACGCCCGACGCTGCGCGCCTGTCCGATGAGATTCCAGCGCAACTCAGACGCTATTTGCCCTACAACCTCTATAACGACATCTTGATTCGCCCTGGCGTTGAGAGCGAACAGGCGGGTATAGCACATCTGAAGGCGCTGCTACAGACAGCACAGACCTATCGCGCCCGCCCGATTCTGGAAGAAGCACTGCCGGCGCCGCACCACGTCCAGGGACGGTGGTTAGATGTCACCTTATTGTTTGCCGATGTGTCAGGTTTCACTGCGCTGAGCGAAAAACTCAGCACGCGCGGACGCGCAGGCGCGGAAGAGCTTACCGCGATCGTTAACCGCTACTTCACGGCTATGGTTAATATCCTTTATCGCAACGGTGGTTTGGTGCTGAAATTTGGCGGGGATGCACTGTTGGGGATGTTCACTGGGCCGGCGACCGATACTGCGCGGTATGCAGTCCAAGCTGCGATGGATATGCAGCGCGCCATGGTGGAGTTTGTCAGCGTGCATACTTCGGTGGGGGACTTTCGTCTGCAAATGAAGGCCGGTGCCCACACCGGGCGCGTGTTTGCGGGGCACGTCGGCAATGGCTTGCAGATGGAATACTGGGTACTCGGCGATGACGTTAATTTCACGGCGGTGGCCGAAGAAGCGGCCGCGACAGCCGAGAAGTTGCTGAGACGCGGCGGGCAGGTGGTGGCCTCTAAATCCACGGTCCGGCATTTGCGTGCCTGGCGTGATCTGGAACCGCCGCCCGGCGACCCCGATCAGCCGGCCCCGCCCCCCCGCGAGCCCTTGTATCTCATTCCCGTGGCCCAGACTCACAATGCTTTGCCGGCGCGTCCCGCAGAAGCCGACCACGTAATCCCTACAAGTGTGAGTGGATTGGTGCAACGCCTCGATATTATTACGCCCTATTTGCCGCATGGAGTGTTGCCACGTTTGATTTACAATCCGCGCAACCGTCGCGTTGAGGGTGAACATCGGCTGGCGGCAGTTTTGTTCATCAATGTAGATGGGTTTAACAAACTCGCTACGGCGTTAGGGGAAGTGCGTAGCGATGCTTTGCTGGCGACGATGCAGGATTACTTTTTCACGCTGCAAACTATTATTGAGGCACATGGCGGCATTGTCAACAAGACAGATCTCTACGATCCCGGCGATAAGGTGTTGGCAATCTTTGGCGCTCCCAAATCCCACGAGGATGATGCCGATCAGGCCGCGCGTGCTGCATTGAAGCTCCAAGCGGCGTTGGAAGAAGTCAATCAGCGATTGCGCGGACGCTGCCCGGACATGTCGCTCGCCCTTCGTCAGCGTATCGGCCTTTCGACGGGCTTTGTCTTCTCTGGGAATGTGGGCGCCGAAATCTGCCAGGAATATACCATCATGGGTGACAATGTGAACCTGGCGGCGCGGTTGATGTCCAAAGCGTCGTGGGGTGAAATCTGGGTGAGCGATCACGCGCACTACTGGTTGGCGCCATTTGGTGATTTTGAATTCGTCGGAGAGTTGCGATTGAAAGGCAAACAACAGCCCGCGCCGACCTATCGGCTGTTGCGGATGCATAAAGATTACCGCCCCCATCCTCGATTTGTTGATCGGGTGCAAATTCGAGCTGCTTTGGAACATTCACTGGAACAATTGCAAGATAGAGAAGGACAAATCGCTATCGTGAGCGGGGGCCCGGGGATGGGTAAGTCGCGTTTGTGGGCCGAGATGCGGCAGGTAGCCGAGGCCCAAGGCGTCTACACGCTCGTAGGGCATTGCCAGGCGCACGGCGCGGTATACCCGTTATGGGCCGAGATGTTGCGGCAACACCTGGGAGTGCGCGATACGGATGATTTGGAAATTCAGCGTGAGAAATTGATACAATGTGTGACAGATTTATTTGGTGCTGCACGGGTGCTGGACCATGCGCCTTTCCTGGCGATTGTGTTGGGTTTGCCGCTGCGCACCGCCTGGAAGGTGCAGGTGGAGCACTTGCGTGAGCATTTGGCGCAGCGGTTGGCCACCGAGGTGCAGGAGTTTTTCGCGCAACTTTCCGAGATTCAGCCCTTGCTATTGATTTGCGAAGACTTGCACGAGTTGAATGAGGAAACCACGGCGATTTTGTTACAGGTAGTAGAGTTGGTGGGTTATGCGCCGGTGATGTTGGGATTTACTCTATGCCCCGGCGCCTATCCTTTATATGCACGCGTGGAGAGCAAGCTACGTGGGCAAGCGTATTTTGCTGTGGTGGAGTATTCCTTGCCGCTATTGGATCAACACGATAGCCTCTGCCTGGCCGAGGAGGTGTATGGGAATTCGCTCTCTGAGGGGCAGGCCACCCTGATGTATCAGATGAGCGACGGCGTACCGTTGTTTATTGTGGAAATCACCCGCGCTCTGGCGTCCGAACCGGAAATGATTGGAGCTGAGTTAACCTTACCCGCCGCCCCCACAGTGGTGGCCCTGGCGAAAAAATTACAGGCGCCACCGGCCTTGTATAAAATTATCGAAAGTCAGATTGACGCGCTGCCCGAAGAAGCGCGGCAGGTACTACGAGCTGCGGCGGTGATCGGGATAGAGTTCACTGAGAGCGAGTTGTTCTACATCTTACCCGAGGTGGCCAAAGAAACGCGCCGGCATCTAGCTACCCTGCGTAGTTTGCATTTGATTGACAAGCAAGCGCGGGATTATCATTTTTTGCATGGCATCACCCACGCGATTGTCTACGAGGGTCAGAGCGTAGACAGACGACGGGGCTACCATATCCGTTTAGGAGATTACTGGCAAAAGGAGGGGCAAGCGGCGAAGAGTGCGGCGCATTATTTTGCCGCTGAGTTGTGGCCGCAGGCATTGACGCAAAGCCAACAGGCGGCGATTGAATACCAACAGAACTACGCTTGCTCGCAAGCCATTCATTGGTATGAACAGGCCCTCCAGGCTGCGCGTGAGATGAAGGATTGGGGAACCCAATTGGATCTGTACCATTGCCTGGGTGAGGTTTACTACTTTCAAGGAGACTACATAGAAGCAGAACAAGCATTTCTACGAGAACGGGCCGGGTTAGTGTTTGCACAGTCGGATGATATTTCTCGCATTGTCAATGTGCATATTGCCCTGGCGCAAGTCTACGACCGGCAGGGGGCATATCCTCAGGCGTTGGGTGAGCTCGATCGCGGGTTGATGTTGGCGGGAACGGTGGCGTCTCTGTCACAAGCGCAGTTATGGCGAGTGCGGTGTTCCGTACTGTATAGCCTGACACAACTGGAGGCGGCGCTGGACGCCGGGCGGCGCGCGGTCGAAATCGCCCAGACTGTTGCCTCGCCCCGCGAAGAGGCCTACGCCTGGAATAATCTGGGCGCTGTCTATGGTGAGTTAGAACAGTTCGATCAAGAGTTGGAATGTCACCAACACAGCTTGAACCTTCGGCGAGAGTTGAGTGAAACCTGGACTATTGGGCAATCGTTATGCAATGTGGGAACCGCGTTGGATTGTTTAGGTAAGGCGGCTAAAGATCGCGGCGCTTTGAGCGAAGCCCATGAAGCTTTTACCGCAGCGCGGGCAGCCTTTGTTGAAGCGCTACAGCTTCAACAACAAATTGGCGACCGCGTAAGACTGGGAAGTACCTATCACAGCTTGGCATGGCTAGAATTAGACAGTAACGATAACGGGGCGGCTGAGGAAAATTTTCGGCAGGCTCTACATGAATGGGAACGCATCAAGTATCGTAAGGGCATCGCCTTTGCTCACCATGACCTGGGCGAACAGATTTATATTCCTTGCAAGCAATGGGATAAGGCGCGGGAACATTTGGAAACGGCGCGACAGATGTACATCGAGATAGCGTTGCCGAAGCGCCAACAGGCGGTGGCAGCATTATTGCAGGAGATACCGCAGACTTCCTGATGAACTCTATTGAAGTAATTGCGTTATAATTAAGTTGTAATTTCGGTGGCGCGCAACGCACTTTATGATGTTTGAGGAAGAGGAGATAGAAATATGGTGCAACGGCTTGTATTGCTGACATTGGTGTTAAGTTTGACCTTATTGTGGGGCGCTACTGGCCTGACCGCGCCAGAACCACCCGAGGCCATGCCTGGCGCAACACCGAGCGCATCGAAACCCACCATGCTCGCTCTTGAACGCGCCTACGGTGAAATGCCCCTCTACTTCATCGAAAATTGCGGCCAACTGGACGGCCAGGTAGCCTACTACCTGCCCGGCAGCGACAAAACGTTGTACTTCACGGCGGAAGGCGTCATCTTTGCCCTGACCGGTAGACGGCAGACGGTAGACAGTAGACAGGGAGAAGAAGACCCATTCCTACCCGCCGACTTCTCCCCCTCTCCCGATCTCCCGTTCTCCCCCTCGCTTTCCCGCTGGGCCGTCAAATTGGATTTCGTAGACGCTAACCCCGCAGTCCAGCCCGTCGGTGAGTCCTCGTTGGAGATGGTGGTTTCGTATTTCAAGGGGAAGCCCGAAGATTGGCACACCGGCTTGCGCACCTATTCCCGCCTGGTCTACCGCGACCTGTGGCCCGGCATTGATCTGGTGTACTACGGCACCGTCAACCAGCTCAAGTACGAATTCGTCGTCCATCCCGGCGCAGACCCGGCGCAGATTCGTCTGGCCTATCGCGGCGCGAGCGACGTGCGTCTGAATGCTGTCGGGCAACTGGAAGTAACGACGCCGGTAGGTAGCTTTACGGATGATACGCCGGTGGCGTATCAGGAGATTGGTGGACAGCGGGTGCCGGTAAAGATGAGTTACGAATTACCAATGACGGATGAAGTCAATCCAGTGACTAATTCGCCATTCAGCTTTGCCATTGGTGATTATGACGCCACTCGCCCACTTATTCTTGATCCGGCCATCCTCCTGTATTCTGGATTTATCGGAGGGAACGGAGAAGAGCAAGCTTACGATATCGCAGTAGATAATACAGGGAATGCGTATGTCGTCGGATTTACTGGGTCCTCAAATTTTCCAACTATAGAGGGGCCAGATTTAATATTTAATGGGGGCACTTACGACGTTTTCATTGCTAAAATACGCGCGGATGGAGCCGGGCTGGTTTATGCCGGGTTTCTCGGTGGTACTGGGGATGAAGAAGGATCGGGTGTTGCAGTAGATAATTTGGGGAACGCCTATATCACAGGATATACAGGTTCAACGGATTTTCCTGTTTTAAATGGGCCAGATTTGAGTTTCAACGGCGGCACCTATGATGTTTTTATCGCTAAGATAAACACAACTGGGACTGCTTTAATCTACAGTGGTTTTCTAGGAGGTTCAGATAGCGATTATGGACTTGATATCATCCTAGATGAGGCTAATGCTGTTTATATCACCGGACGTACTGCTTCCAGCAATTTCCCGACTGTAATCGGCCCAGATCTAAGTTTTAACGGCACTTACGATGCGTTTGTTACTAAAGTAAATGCGGCTGGCGACTCACTGGTCTATTCTGGGTTTGTGGGGGGCAATAATGACGAGCGCAGTTATAGTATTGCCATTGATGATGCGCAGAATGTTTACATCACAGGGTGGACTAAATCCGATGATTTTCCAACCACAAACGGCTTCGATCAGGTTTACAATGGCCTGGAAGATGCCTTCGTCGTCAAAGTAGACAACGACGGCACAACGCTTGCCTATGCCAGCTTTTTAGGGAGCGGCGGTGATGACCGTGGGTATGGCGTTGCCGTGGATGACGCCGGTTATGCATATGTAACAGGATATACTAATTCGCCGGGTTTCCCTACGATAAGCGGAGGAATGGACACAACCCATAATGGCAACTATGATGCCTTTGTAGCTAAAGTTCATCCTAATGGCTCAAATCTGAGCTATGCCAGTTTTTTGGGCGGTTCAGGCAATGACTATGCGTACAATATAGCGATAGACACTCAAGGCAACAGCTATGTAACAGGTTATACTGCCTCCACCAATTTCCCTACTATAGGAGGATTGGATGCTACCCACAATGGAGGTATTGAGGATGTCTTTGTCGTGAAAGTGAATGAGACTGGAACCGCATTGGCTTATGCCGGATACATTGGGGGAAGCAGTGCGGAGAGGGGTACGGATATTGCCATAGATGTAATCGGGAATGCTTATGTTACCGGTTATACTCAATCTTCCGATTTCTCGGTAGTAGGCGGTCCTGACCTGAGTTATAACGATAACAGTGATGCGTTTGTAGCCAAAATTAGTGCGATCCACACAGTCTCAGGGAGTGTGGTGGATGCAAGCGGGGATGGGATCGCCAATGTGCTACTTACTACCAGCGCCAATGACAGTACGTTAACTGACGCTTATGGTTACTACACATTCACCACGATTTATAGTGGCACACATGTTATGACGCCCACATTGACCGGAATATTTTTCACACCTAGGACACGCACAGTGGTAGTTACAGAGTGTAATGTGAGCGACGTGAATTTCACCGGGCACTTTGTGCCCCACAGTGTCAGTCTTGGCGGCGTCGCCAACGGCGCCACCACCGTCGCCTACCGCTTCACCGCCACGACCAACCCCACCGCCACTACGCCGATTACCTACACCTGGCAGGCTACCGGGCAAACCAATCAAACGGTAGTCAATGGCACGTCCGCCTCCGCTGTTTTCACCTGGACGACGACAGGGGTAAAAACTGTTACGGTCAACGCCTACAATGCCGGCGGAGAGGTCACGGCTACGCACACGATCACGCTGCACGTTCCGTTTGAGGATGGCAGTGTTTCCATCACCCCCATCGTCAATAGCGCGGTTGCCTGGGGCGATTACAATCAGGATCACGCGTTGGATGCCGTGACGGTCGGTTACTACGATGGCACTAGCCCCTTTGCCCGGCTCTATCGCAACACGGGCGGCGGGCTTAGCGATAGCGGCAATGCGCTTACCGGATTGGGTTTCAGCGCCGTCGCCTGGGGTGATTACGACAACGATAATGAAGTGGATTTGCTGGTGACGGGCGCCAATGGCAGCAGTCAACCGTTTACCCAACTCTATCATAATGAAGATGGCGTGCTCACCGAGGCTATGACATTGACCGGCGTATACAAAGGCTCGGCAGCGTGGGGCGATTACGACAACGATGGCGACCTGGACATCTTGTTAACCGGACAAACCGGCAGCGGGACACGGATTGCCAGGGTGTATCGCAATGACGCGGGAGTGTTCAATGATAGCGGCGCGGCCTTGACCGGCGTGTACGAAAGTTCCGCGGCGTGGGGCGATTATGATAACGACGGCGATCTGGATATTCTGCTGACCGGTGCAGATAATTCGGGCAACCGAGCCACGCGTCTATACCGTAATGGGGACGGTGTATTTACCAGCGTCAGCACCGCCTTACCCGATATGGCCTTTAGCTCCGTCGCCTGGGGGGATTACGACCAAGATGGCGATCTGGATATTCTGATGGCTGGCTACATCGGCGGCGGTGGACCGGGGCGGGTGACCAGAATCTACCGCAATGATGGGAATGCGGTTTTCACCAACATCAATGCGGCACTGTCCGGTGTGGAGCCGGACGCCCCTCAGGCGGTCGCGTGGGGCGACTATGACAACGATGGCGACCTGGATATTGTGCTGACCGGCTACAACCAATCCGATCAAGTGACGGTGTTGATCTATCGGAATGATGGTAATGGTCAGTTCACCGATATTGGCGCGGCATTGACCGGTGTTTGGTATGCTTCGGTCGCATGGGGCGACTATGACGCCGATGGCGACCTGGACCTGCTCTTGACCGGCTACGATGCCTACGGTGGCGTCGGTAAGCTCTACCGCAACAACAGCAACGTCCCCAACACCGCGCCGACTGCGCCGCAAGGATTGCAGGCTGCACCCGGTATTTCTACCACACAGTTCAGTTGGCAAGCAGTACAGGATTCGGAGACGCTCTCCCCCACCTTGACCTACAACTTGCGGGTAGGCACGACTCCCGGCGGCAGTGACATTGTCGCGCCGATGGCGTTGATCACCGATGGCTACCGGCTGCTGCCCGCCTTTGGCAACGTCCAGCACGGCCTGACCGCGACCCTGGCGCTCACTCAGCCCGGTGTGTATTCCTGGGCCGTCCAGGCCGTAGATACCGCCTTTGCCGGCGGCGCGTGGTCTGCTGAGCAGACGCTTAGGGTTGGCGCGCCGCTGACGATTGCCCTTAAAGGGCAACGGGTAGGGCTAAGAAATCAGACTTACCCCCTGACCGCCACCATCAACTTGACCGCCGCGTTGCCGATCACCTACGTCTGGCAGACATCGGCGCACACACCGGTCACACACACCGCCATTTTCAGCTACACAGATGCGGTTTCATTCGCCTGGACGACCGAAGGCGTTCACAGCATCACGGTTACAGCGATCAATATCGCAGGCGATCTTACTGCGACGCAGCGGATCACAATCACAACGCCGCCACAAGCGGTCACGTTCAGTCCACCGCGCCATATAGTCACGGCGTCCCCTACCACGACCATTTCTGTCACCTACAACCAGTTGATGGATCTGACGAGTGTGACCAGCCGCACTTTCGCCATCCACGGGATGCAATCCGGCCTGGTGACGGGAACGCACTACCTCATCAACGGGAATACGCTCGGCGTTACCCCGCCCCGCCCCTTCCACCAGGGAGAACTCATCTACGCGGTGGCGACGACGCACACCCGCAGTATCACCGGGGTGGTACCGCTGACCGCTACGGCGTGGCAGTTTAACGCCGGCGTCGTTGCGCCGCGCCGTGTCGGAAACTTTACCGCTATCAGCAGCGCGACACCTCTGACGCCGGTGTATCGCAGCGCGGTGGCTTGGGGCGATTATGATCGCGACGGCGATTTGGATATCCTGCTCACCGGCAAAGGTATCGCTCCCAACCACATCACCGCACTCTATCGCAATGAGTGGGTGCAAGGGTCGCCCGACACCTTCACCCTGCTCGGCCTGGGATTGCCCGGCGTCTATCGCGGCGCGGTGGCCTGGGGCGACGGCGACGGTGATGGTGATTTAGACCTGCTGCTCGCTGGACTGAACGACACGACGCCTATCGCCGAAGTCTACCGGAATGAGGCCGGCGCGCTGGTCGCCAGCGCCGCTGGGTTAACCGGCGTATCCGACGGCGCCGCCGCCTGGAGCGACTACGACAACGACGGTGATCTGGACATCCTGCTCACCGGGCACGATGGCGTCACGCGCACGGCGACTCTCTATCGCAATGACGTCGGCGTCTACAATCCCATCGCCGCTAACCTGACCGGCGTAGATTTGAGCGCGGCCGCCTGGGGCGACTACGACAACGATGGCGATCTGGACCTGCTCATCACCGGGCGCGATAAAAACGAGGCGCATGTCGCCCACCTGTATCGCAATGAAACCGCGCAGGGAGCGCCTGGCGACTTTACCCCCATCGTCACGGGCCTGACCGGGGTAGAGTCCGGCTCGGTGGCCTGGGGCGACTACGACAACGACGGGGATTTGGACCTCCTGCTGACCGGGTTGAGCGCCTCTATCACGACGCGGGTCTATCGCAATGATGCGGGAGACTTCACTCTCATAGCCTCCGGGTTGACAGCGGTGCGCAACGGCGCCGCTGTCTGGGGCGACTACGATAACGACGGCGACCTGGATATCCTCCTCACCGGCAACACCAGTGTGGAACAGGTAACCCAGGTGTATCGCAATGATGATGGCGTCTTTACCCTCCATCCGAACACCATGCCGGGCGTCTCGGGCAGCGCCGTGGCTTGGGGCGATTATGACAACGACAACGATTTGGATATCTTATTGACCGGTAGCGATGCCGGCGTCTATGTCGCCACTGTCTACCGGAACGAGGATTACATCGCGCCCCAGAACGTCGTTTTGACGGGGGCGTCTACAGGACAACTTTACACCACCTACCCCCTCACCGCAACAATTACCCCTCTGACGACCACATTGCCGCTCACTTACGTCTGGCAATCCGCCGGCGCGCCAATCACCCGTTCCGTATTCGGCCTCACCGACACGCAGCCCTTCTCGTGGACGACGCCCGGCGTCTACCCCATCACCGTCACGGCCGGCAACGCCCTGGGCTGGGTCACGGCCACGCATACGATCACTCTTACCCTCTTCGGCAACACTCAGGCCGATTTGCAGGGCGTGAATACTGGCGCCGTGGCCTGGGGCGATTACGACAACGATGGCGATTTGGACCTCTTGTTGTCGGGACGTTACACCGATGGCGGCAACTATTACATCACTCGACTCTACCGTAATGACGCCAGCGTCTTTGCCGACAGCGGCGTGACCTTGCCCGGCGTCAATGCCAGCGCGGTCGCGTGGGGGGATTACGACAACGACAACGATCTCGACATGCTGTTGAGCGGCTGGACGGGGATGACGCGCATCGCGCGCATCTACCGCAACACCGGCGGGACGTTCGACGACAGCGGCGCGGCGCTGCCCACGGCCACCGACGGCTCAGCGGCGTGGGGCGACTATGATAACGATGGCGACCTGGACATCCTCTTGACTGGCGCGTATATGGCCGGCAGCGTGCAGTACGTGGCGGCAGTCTATAGAAATGAAGGTGGGGTATTCACCGATAGTGGGATCGCTTTGCCGGGCGTGCGTTACGGCGTCGGCAGTTGGGGCGACTACGATAACGACGGCGATCTGGATATCCTGTTGAGCGGCTACTACGACGACGGGACGCCGCATTACATCGCACGGATCTACCGCAATGACAATGGGAATTTCGTAAATATCGCCGCTGGCCTCACTGGTGTAGCGGGCAGCGCCCAGGATTGGGGCGACTATGACAGTGACGGCGACCTGGATATCCTGCTGATGGGGTACTACGATGACGGCAATGGGCATTACCTCACCCGCGTTTATCGCAATGACGACGGCGTTTTTGCCGATAGCGGGGTCACCCTGCCCGGTGTACGGGATGGCACAGCGACCTGGGGCGACTTCGACAATGACGGCGCCCTGGATATCCTGCTGACTGGCGAAACGGATGGAGGATATGTCACGCAGGTCTACCGCAATACCGGCAGTGGGTTCAGCGCGGTGGATGCCGGGCTGCCTCTTTGCGCTTCCAGTGCGGCCGCCTGGGGTGACTATGATAACGATGCCGACCTGGATATTTTGTTAACCGGTCATTGCTACGAGGGTAGCTTCCAAGATTTGGCGCGGGTATATCGCAATAGCCTGCTGGAAGCAAATACCTCACCTACACTGCCTGACAATCTGTACGCGACTTTCAGTGACCAGGTAGTAACCCTGAGTTGGGCTGCCGGCAGCGATGCACAAACCACTCCCGCGGCGTTGACCTACAACCTGCGGGTGGGCACGACGCCCGGCGGCAGCGAAATCATCGCGCCGATGGCCTTAGCGGATGGTTATCGCCAGATTCCGGCCCTGGGCAATGCGCAGCATGGCCTCACCACGACATTGGCGGGCTTAGCCCCTGGTGACTACTATTGGAGCGTACAGGCCATTGATACCACGTTTGCCGGATCAGTGTGGGCCGCAGAAAGCAGCTTTACGACGATCATCCCAACTTACACTTTGAAAGTTGCTGTGGTCGGCCACGGTGCAGTAACTCAGACACCTAGTCAGACCACCTATCTCCTCGGGACCATTGTCACGCTCACAGCGATACCTGATACCGATTGGTACTTCGGACAGTGGAGTGGGGATGCAAGTGGTATACTCACGCAGACGACCATAACACTGGACGCCGATAAGACAGTGACGGCCACTTTCTTGGCGTTTCCGCCAACATACTACACCCTTACAATGGGGCTGGTGGGTAGCGGGGTTATCACTCCTGCCATTGGCGCGCACAGTTATCTCTTTGGTGCGCTAGTAGATTTGAGCGCAGCTCCTAATCCCGGCTGGCAGTTCGTGGGTTGGTCGGGGGATATGGTCAGTACGGCGAGTCCGACAATGCTAACAATAGACGAGTCTAAAGAGGTGACAGCAACATTCACTCTCAACTCGGTGAGTCACACCCTGACACTGGCCGCCACGGGCGACGGACACGGCACGGTCACGCCAGCAGTCGGCGTCCATACATACCTGAGCGGCACCACCGTCTTCGTCACCGCTACCGCGCAGGCTGGCTCGGAGTTCACCGGCTGGCAGGGCGCGACCACCGGACTGCTGAATCCAGCGACAATCCTGATGGATGGCGATCAAGTCTTGACGGCGACCTTCCGCGCGTTGAGCCATACCCTCGCGGTGGCCATCATGGGGCAGGGGACGGTGACGCGGACTCCGAGCCAGACCACGTACCTCTATGGCGAAGTGGTAACGCTCACCGCCACACCTGATTCTGGTTGGTACTTCGGCCAATGGAGTGGGGACGTGAGCGGCATCCTCACACAAACGCTGCTCACAATGGATGCTAACCATACGGTAACAGCCACTTTCGTCGCTACGCCGCCAACCTACTACACTTTGACTATGGCTTTGATCGGCAGTGGGATAATTACACCCGATGTGGGAACGCATAGTTACCTTGCTGGCACTGTGGTCGAGTTGGATGCCAGCCCCACGGCTGGTTGGGAATTTACCGGATGGTCAGGCGACTTGAATAGCCTGGAGAAGCCCACCACGATCATGTTGAGCGCGGATAAGATGGTTACGGCGACATTTATACTGCCAGCGTGTCCACATCCGGTAAGTAGCGTGAGCATTAACGGCCCAACCAACGGCTATACCGATACCGAATATGTCTTCACTGGCGTTATTGCTCCTACCAATGCGACGTTGCCGATCACGTACACCTGGTTGAGCCATGAAATCAGTGTCGGGCACAACGCCGCCTTACCCTACGCCTGGCAGACATCCGGCGGCTATACTCTCACCCTGCGCGCCGAGAACTGTGGTGGCGCCGTTAGCGCCACCCACACCATTGCGGTTTACACGCACACGGCGCCGGTTGCACCTCTGGAAGTTATACTTATTGGGCCGACAAGTGGCTTGGTGAATGTCCCCTATGAATTCCAGGCTATGGTGAACCCTACTGCCACCTTGCCGCTCACCTACACCTGGTCTGCCAGTCGTCACCCCTTGATACAGAATGACTCCCGTCTGACACACACCGACACGGCGGCCTTCACCTGGAATGTTTACGGCCCCCAAGCCATCACCATCACCGTGGCTAACGCGCAAGGGATAGTGACTGGCACATTCAACCTTGTCGTGACGCCTGGCGCGAGCGGATTGCAGGTCGCTAAATCCGTTATTCCGGCAAGCACTGTCTATCCTGGCTCAATTCTGACGTATACACTTACCTTTTCCAATACTGGCAGCCAAACACTCACTAACTTACGTTTGCAAGATCGTCTACCGGGCGACACCACGTACTTGGGGGGCAGTTTGAGCGATGGGGGCACCTATGATCTGGTCGCGCACACGATTAACTGGGGGGGAGACTTGTTCCCGAAGACGACGAATGGCCCAGGATATACGCTAAGTCCGGTTGCCTACCAATGGACAGAAATCGCGGCCACGGGGAATGTCATTTTCGATACTGATTGGCAAGGCAACGGCGACAGTGGTTGGTTCGGCCCAATCCCCTTGGGTTTTGATTTCCCCTATTTCCAGGACACACAAGTCTACACCCAGGCATACATCACTACCAATGGGTATATTGGCTTTGGCCCACCGACAAACTATGAGGATGTCCCGGAGAGCTTGCCAGAATTGGCTACCCCGAACAACATCATCGTCCCCTATGGCGATAATCTCTACATCAAACCAGGCGATTCCAGAGTGTTTTATCAACAGTTGGCTAACCCTGCGCGGCTAGTGGTGGAATATCAGTCGGCGCAAGATAAAACCAGTGGCGGGGTTTTTTATACGTTTCAGGTCATCCTATACGCGACGGGCGAAATTCGCTTCGTATACAGCGGCGGCGCCGCCGCCAGTTTCATTGGCTTGGAAGATGCGACCGGCGTCCGTGGACTACTCTATTCGACGCCTGTTTTTGGTAACAACCGTACCCTTCATTTCACGCCGCGCGAGTTCCGCCGCTTCAATTATGTGCTGCAAGTCCACGCCGAAGTGTTCAACGATGGCTGGCTCACCAATACGGTATCTTTGGAAAACGCACAAGGGATCTTATCTGTAGATCGCGCGAACTGGTTGAAAGTCCCCCCCGACAGCTATGAGCCTAACGCGACCTGCAACACCGCCCATCCGTTAACACCGACAACCATGTTAACTTCCTATCTCAGCCGCGCCGACGACGTGGACACTTATCGGCTAACTTTGCCCTTAAGTTACACCATGATCGCCATTACCCTTACCAGCCCTGTAGATGCCGAGGCTATAGTTTCTTTGTTCGATGGTGAATGTACCGCCGATGGCACCCCACGTCATCGCGACACGCCTTGGAGTTGGGATACCCCCCGCCACCGCGATACCGGCCCTGGCGCAATCCAAACCATCCTCTATAATACCGGCCTTTACACCGGTATCTATCACATTCAGATAGCAGGCATAGGCGGGCAATGGAGTACTGCTCCATACACTGTGGAAATTGCCAGTTGGCAAGGCGCCCCCTTCCCGGGATTGGACGATGGCGATAGTTGTGCAGCATCCACTTGGATTACACCGGGTGTTACTATTTCCAACACACTGATGGCTGTTACAGACAAAGACCATTACGCTTTCGCGGTGTTGGAACCCCACACACAGATAGCGATCACGTTAACCAGTGTGTTTAGTTACAACTTAGACCTGTATGACGGCTGCATTGAAACTACGCCGCGCCATCGGGACACGCCGTTGGATTGGGGGATTGACCTCAACCAAAATGTAAAGACCATTGTGTACAATGTCGGCCCGTACACGGGCACATACTACGTACAGGTGTATGGCTTCGACAACGCTTACAATGCCGATAACCCCTACTGGCTAGAGGTAACGCTTTCGGTTACGCGTGAACCGGGAGTAAAAACGCTGATTCTCTATAACCCTACACGTCTGCGGCAACTGTATGGAAATACCGCGACCGAGGCAACTCGCGCGGCCCTCCAACAGTTGGCTAACCACAGCGCGGTCGGCGGACGGCTGGTAACTCTGAATGAAGATCCCACCGTAAATGTCGCCTACGCCGCCTGGGATGCCGATCCGACCAATCCGGCGCGCGCCAATGATGTCAGCACCGCCATCAAAACTATGCTACTGGCAACCCTGGGTGGCTACCCCGACCTCAACTATATGGTAATCGTAGGAAACGACCGGATCATTCCTTTCCGGCGGGTACCGGATGAAACGGGGTTATGGGAACATAGCTATGTCGGTTTTGGAAATGTGGCCGCCAACAGCACTACCGGCGCGGCATTAGCCGCTGATTATTTCCTGAGTGACGATTTTTATGCCGACCGCAGCGCCAGTTGGTGGGATATCGGGAAGCGTGATCTGTACATCCCTGATTTTGCGGTCGGAAGACTGGTCGAAACGCCGATAGAAATTACCACATTCATTGACGCTTTCCTGACCAATCCTCAGACGTCACTGAACCGCAGCTTCGTAGCTGGTCACGTGGGAACGCAACCCTACGATGACTTCCTGGTGGACGTAAGTATGCAAGCCGCGGCGCGGTTGCGCACCCATGGCGGAGGAACACTAGTCACACTGATCGGCCCGCAGTGGACTGCGCCAGACCTGCGACAAGTCTGGTTGCAACAGCGCGCCGATTTAGCGGTATTGAATCTCCACGCCAACCATTGGGGCTTAAGCACCTCACGTGATCCTTCCGGCATAGAGAACTCCGATATCTTGAGCGCGACGGCGCCGCTCACGCGCGCGGTCTACACAACCCTGGGATGTCACGCTGGTTTGAACATCCCCGACCAAGACAACAATGCACATACGACATTGGATCTGGCGCAGACGTTCGCCCGGCGCGGCGTCAACTGGATCGCCAACACCGGCTATGGTATCGGCGGCGATGCCACCCCGTATTCCGAGCAACTTACATTGTTTGTAAACGAAGAACTGACACAGGGAAGCCAACAAACTCTTGGAGCTGCCTGGGCCAGAGCCAAACAACGCTACTATCTCTCCATACCGGAGACGGCTTTTGGTTACCTGGACGAGAAGGTGATGGGCGAACTCGTTTTCTACGGATTGCCGATGTACACCTTAAACACAGCACTCCCGCGCACCCAGTCGCAGGACTCACCTATGAGTAGTATAGCTGTATCTCCCTGGTCGCGCACTGGTGAATCCTTACTACAGCAGCGCCGTGACTACGCACCTGAACTGCGCGCCATCTCTGTCATCACCTGGGGCACCTACTTCGAGGCCATCAATACGGATCTAGTGGCCGGGACCTATGCCCAACAAGACCACTCCATCCAGCCGCGCCTATTGGATCCCGTGAGCACTACCGTACGCGGCGTTGTTTTCGAGAGTGGCGTCTACACTACTACAGTGGACTTTGATCCATTGGTCACCCGGTTAGGTCATTCCGATGCCATTTCGACTACAGAAGCTGTGTTAAGCGGCGCAGGATGGTGGCCGGCGCAAATCGCCATGGTGCGGGAATTGGAGACTTTGGCCGGTATACAACGCAATCTAATCCTCGTGCCAGGGCAATACCGCCCGGCGGATGCACAACAGCGGGTGTACCAGCAAGTGAGCATCTCCCTATATGCTTCATCACTACCGGATCAGACGCCACCTGCGATTACAAGTGTGCAACAGACCATAGGTGAACCGGCCAATGCCATCACAGTAACTGTCACCGCGTCAGACAATACTGGTATCCAGCGCGTATTGCTCACATATACGACCATTGATCATCAAGGCATAGGACATTGGGCGAGCTTGAACCTGACCCCCGGTGTTAATGGAATCTGGCAAGGTCAACTGGCAGGGCTGGGCGCCTTGGAATACTTCATCCAAGTTGTGGATACGGCCGGCAATGTGACTCTGGCGAACAATGACGGCCGCTATTACACACTTACGTTGTCGTCATCGCCACAAATATACCTACCCCTGGTGTTGCGGTCGCAAACCACACGCTAGTACACCTTGATGCAAATACTTAACAGGAAGAGTGACACTAGATCGTTGGAAAGTGGCGAACTAGAGCAAAAGCGGCAAGCTAGACATCAAACATATCTATACGGAGGTGTCCCACGTTGACCAATGTGACGGGTACTTCCATTCTCAATGGGGGATAATCCGGGGCCGCCGTATAGGGAAGCCGGGCAACACCCGTGGCGGGGGTGAACCAGAACCGCTAAGTGGGTAGGGGAATGCGGGTGGGACGCTAATGCGGGGAATTATTGAGAACGCTGCGGGCGCTGCTATCCGACCAACTGTGCGCCGCCTGGCGGCCGCCACGGCCCGCAACCCCAAAATCGGTGGTGATAACCAAAAACCGGTCAGGTTGCGGAAAACCTGACCGGTCTCACTATCTAGGGGTGCCGTCTGCGCCTGAAAAGGGACGCCGCCCCGCCGAGGATGAGCAGCGCCCCGCCCCAGAGCGGCCAGCCGCCTACCGTGCGCGTCAACAGGGCGTGTAACCCCACCACAGTGGGCTGATTTGTTGCGATGCCTAATCCGAACACGCCGAATTCAGTCACGTTGTCCGCCGTCACGGTGTTGGCGACCGGATCAACGCGGGAGTATGCCTGCCACGGCTGCCCTGCCGCTATGTACCGATAGGCGTGCAGACTCGATTCCGCTGCCGGGGCAAGGCCCACCACCAGTAAGTCGGCGTCGTCGTAGCAAAGCGTGAGCGCAGCCTGATATCCCGCGCCACCCACGGCGACGAGGCGATACTGACCCAGCAGGCTGTTGTGATCCACCGAGGGAAAGTTATAGGTATAGGTAATGGTGAGACTATCGGGTAGCGTGCCCACGTCCGTAAACCAAACACTGCCACAAATCCCACCCGTAAAGGGAATCACGGTTTCCGTGACCAGCTCGGTGAGCGTCACACTGACCGGCGCGCCGGCGACGGCGAAGGCCCACGGCGCGGCGTATTCGCTGACGCTGCCGTAGACATCGTAGGCCGCCACCGTCCAGGTGTACGCGCGCGCCTTTAGCACGCCAGTATTGGAAACCGTCACGTTGCTCACGTCCACGATTGCGCCGTTGAAATCTATGGTGTAACCGCTCGCGCCGGAGACGGCGCCCCAGGTCAGGTCAAGCGCCGTGGTCTCGGTCACGGTCTGGTGCGCCGGGGCGACGAGGGTGGGGGCGCCGGGCGATGGGCTAGTGATAGTGACAACGACGGTATCCGGCGCGGAGTGCTGGCCCAGGCTGTCAGTAACGGTCAGAGTGAAAGTGAGTATCGCCGGGTCGTCCGGGGCGGTGAAGGTGGGATTGACGACCGTCAGGTTGCTCAACGTCACCGCCGGGCCGCCGGTTTGTGTCCAGAAGCAGACCAGCGGCAGATCGCCATCCGGGTCGGAGCTGCCGCTGCCATCCAGGGTGGCGGCGGCGTTCGTGTCCACGCTTTGATCAGACCCCGCGTCGGCCACGGGCGGACGGTTGTTCACCGTAATCACCACCTCATTCGGCGCGGAGGCCAGCCCCAGGCTGTCGGTGACGGTGAGGGTAAAAGTCAGCACGGTCGGGTCGCCCGGCGCGGTGAAGGTGGGATTGACGACTGCCGGGTCGCTCAACGTTACCGCCGGGCCGCCGCTCTGCGTCCACCGGTAGGTCAGCGGCAGGTCGCCGTCCGGGTCGGAGCTGGCGCTGCCGTCCAGAGCGACGACGGCATTCGTGTCCACGCCCTGATCCGGCCCGGCATCGGCCACGGGCGGCTGGTTGGACAATGTACGTAAATCGGTCTCGTTCCAGCCATTCCAGGGGATCGTGACCCAGCGGCTAGATGGCTGTCCCAGCGCATTTTCCGGATGGTAGAGCAGGCGGACGCGCCAATGATAGGGCGTCCCAAGCGACAGGCCGGTAACGTCTTCTGTAATGACAACCCCGGTAGTGAGCACATCCGTCCAGGCAAGGCTTGTGCCGCTGACAATGTTGGTAGCTGTAAACGGCGTACCTAACGGTACGACCTGCCACTGGAGCTTGACCGGAGTACACCCCAAGGGTGAACGCCCGATCAGGCTGAGTTGGAAGGTTGTGCGTGAATCGGACTGCCCCAGATAGGCAATGGGCGTTGCACCGTCACTGCGCAGTTGGCGCGGCAGCAGGCTTAGCCCGGCGCTATCATTGCCATAGTACAAAAAGGCACCCCCTTCGTCTGCCTCACCATTATCGTAATAGGGCGCGCCGACGATGACATCGGCATAGCCATCGCCGTTGACGTCTCCTGCTGTTCCCACTTTGAAACCAAACCAGGCAGTGTTCAGGTCGCTCTCAACAACCCAGGCCGCATTGGGGGACAGCCCACTCGCACTGCCATAATAGACGTAGGCACGGCCCTCGTCCGTTTGTCCGTTGTCATAGTAAAGCGCACCAACGATGACATCGCTGTATCCGTCGCCATTCACGTCACCGGCTGTTCCCGCTGCGTAACCCAGGTAGGCGCCAGCCTGGTCACTCTCTGTTGTCCAAATTGCGGTGGTGGTCAGTCCGCTCGCGCTGCCATAATAGACAAAGGCGCGTCCTTCATCCGTCTGGTCATTATCATAGCCATGTGCACCAATGATGATATCGCTGTAACCGTCGTCGTTGACATCCCCCGCTGTTCCCACTGAGAAACCAAACCAGGCAGTGGGCTGATCACTCTCAACGACCCAGTCTGCATTGGAGGACAGTCCACTCGCACTGCCATAATAGACATAGACGCGCCCTTCGTCCGTTTGCTCATTGTCGTAGTCAGGCGCGCCGACGATGATATCACTGTAGCCATCGCCGTTGACGTCTCCTGCCGTCCCCACGGCGGTGCCAAGGTAGGCATAGGCTTGATCGCTTTCTGCTGTCCAGGCCGCAGCAGCAGAAAGCCCGCTGGCGCTACCGTGATAGACGTAGGTTCGCCCTTCGTTTATCTGTCCATTATCATATTGTCGTGCACTGACAATGATATCGGCATAGCCATCGCCATTTACGTCTCCGGCCGTACCCACAGCATGGCCAAAAGAGGCATAGGCCTGATTACTCTCGGCGGTCCAGGTGGGAGTAGCGGCCAGGCCACTCGCGCTGCCGTGGTAGACAAAAGCGCATCCTTCGTCTGTCTGACCGTTGTCATAGTAAAGCGCAGCAACGATGACGTCGGCGTATCCGTCGCCATTTACGTCACCGGCTGTTCCCACGGCGTAGCCAAACAAGGCGCCAGCCTGGTCGCCCTCAGCCATCCAAACCGGGCTGGTGGATAACCCGCTCCCACTGCCATAGTAGACGTAAGCGCGCCCTTCGTTCGTCTCGCCATTGTCATAGTACTGCGCCCCGACGATAACGTCGCTGTAGCCGTCGCCATTGACATCTCCGGCTGTCCCAACTGACATGCCAAAGTAAGCACTGTCCTGATTGCCCTCGGCCATCCAGGCGACGGTAGACACGCCGCTCGCGCTGCCATAGTAGACAAAGGTGCGTCCTTCGTTCTCTTGGCCGTTGTCATATATGTATGCGCCGACGATGATGTCACTGTAGCCGTCGCCGTTGACGTCTCCCGCCGTCCCCACCGAGAGGCCAAACCAGGCATTGGCCTGATCGCTTTCGGCGATCCAGACTGCATTGGGGGACAGCCCACTCGCACTGCCGTGGTAGACGTAGGCCCGCCCTTCATCCACTTCACTGTTGTCGAACCTGCGCGCGCCAATGATGACGTCGCTGTAGCCGTCGCCGTT
>JAKQHY010000189.1 GCA_029555965.1 Chloroflexota bacterium
CCGGCCGGCGGCCTCGACGAACTGATGATCCGCAACGACAGTTATTGGATGGCTTCCTACCCGGCAGAGAAGCGGGGCGACGGGCAGGATCAACCCCAATCTGCGGTGTTGGATGACGCCGCGTTGGAACAAATCCGCGCGATGGAGGGCGTGATCGCCGTGACGCCCTTCCTGGACGTGCAAATGCAAGGGCCACTCAGGCTGGATCGGCAGGACGGCTGGGGGCAGATTTATGGCGTGGACATGGATAATTTCACCAAGATCATCAAACTGGATCGCGGCACGCTGGACATGTATCGGGGGCAAGTCATCATTGGCGCGACCGTGCCGGAAAACTTCATCCCCTGGGAAGAGCGCGAGAACAGCGAAACAACCCCACCGGCCCCAGAGTTGCTCGGTCAGACCCTCCAGATGATCCAGTACACCTACAGCGAGATGGACATGTACCCCTCAGAAAGCGTGGTGGCCCGGTTGGAAGTGGTAGGGCAGCTCAAGCGCCAGGGGTACATGTACGATTACAGCATTTTCATGCCGCTCAAAGAAGCGCAGCGGCTGAATCAACGATTCAATTCAATGCTGCCGCCGGAATCTCAACAGCCGGCGCGCAAGGATTACCAGCAAGCGTTGGTCAAAGTCTCCGACCCCAACCTGGCCCCGACCATTGAACAGCAGCTCAAGGATCAGGGCTTCACCGTTCAATCCGATCGTCAGCAGTTGGAGAGCATCAACCGCTTCTTCCTGATCTTTCAGGCGATCTTGGGCGGCATCGGGGCGGTGGCGCTGCTCGTGGCCGCGTTTGGGATTGCGAACACGATGGTGATGGCGATCTACGAGCGCACGCGCGAGATCGGCTTGATGAAGGCCATCGGCGCGACCAACCAGGACGTGATGTCGGTCTTTTTGGCGGAAGCAGGGAGCATTGGCTTCCTGGGGGGCATCGGCGGCATCCTGCTGGCATTGGGCGTCAATGCCGTCATCAACGTGGTGGGGCAATCGCTCATCGCGCAGGGTGGCGGGGGCGGATTTCTTCCCACCGGCCCAGGGCAAGAAGTTCAGGCGTTGACGGCCACCCCGCTGTGGCTGCTGATCTTCGCCATCGTCTTTGCGACCCTCATCGGCGTCGTTTCCGGCGTCTACCCGGCCATCCGCGCCGCTGCCCTCAGTCCCATCCGCGCGCTGAAATACGAGTAGACGGTAGACGGTAGACAGGGAACAGCCCTGTCTACTGTCTACCGTCTACCACTTTCGCTGCCACTTCCCCATCCTGCCATTGGATCGTCAACGCCATCCCCGGCGTGACTTGCGCTGCCTGCGTGAGCACTTCTCCCGTCTCGCGCTCGCGGACGATAGCGTAGCCCCGCGAGAGCACCGCCTCTGGGTTGAGGGCTTCCAACCGCGCTGCCAACGCTGCCACGCTTTGCCGCCGCGCTTCCAGTCGGTGCGCCCGCGCCACGTCCGCCCGCGCCGTCAGATCATCTACTCGCTGGCGCGCGCTGGCGAGGCGCGTCAAGGGCGCCAGGTGTTCCAGAGAGCGCGTCATCTGCGTTACCCGCTCGCGCCGTCCTGCGATGTCTGCCGCGAAGACGCGCTCCAACCGGGCCTGTCGTTGTTCCACTGCTCCCCGCAACTCGGCGATGTCTGGCGTCGCCAGCTCTGCCGCCGCTGAGGGGGTGGGGGCGCGCAGGTCCGCCGCGAAATCTGCCAGCGTGAAGTCAATCTCGTGACCCACGCCGCTGACCACCGGCAGCCGCGACGCGGCAATCGCCCGCGCCACGCGCTCGTCGTTGAAAGCCCACAGGTCTTCCAGCGAACCGCCGCCACGCACGACCAGGATCACATCTACGTCGTCACGGGCGTTGAGCGCGCCCAACGCGGCCACGATCTGTGGTGGGGCCGCATCGCCCTGCACCGGCGTGGGGGAGAGGAGCACCTCGGCCAGGGGATAGCGGCGGCCCAGCACGTTGAGCACGTCGCGGAAGGCCGCCGTGGTGGGCGACGTGACGACGCCGATGCGCCGGGGATGCGCCGGCAGGGACCGCTTGCGCTCCGGTGCGAACAGCCCTTCAGTATCCAACCGCGCCTTGAGCCGCTCGAACTCGGCGTGTAAATCGCCGCGCCCGGCCGGCCGAAAGGCGTCCACGTACATCTGGTAACGCCCACCTGGCTCGTAGACGCCGATCTTTCCGTGCGCCAGCACCTTATCGCCGTTGGCAGGGAGCGTGCGCATCGCCTGCGCCTGCGCGCGCCAGACAACGCCGCTCAGGGCCGCGCCCGCGTCTTTAAGGGTGAAGTAGAGATGTCCCGATGAGGCGCGCGAAAAATTCGAGATTTCCCCCGTGACCCAGAAGTCTTGTAATAGCGGCTCGCGCTCCAACAATGCGCGAATCCGCGCCGTAATTTCGCTCACAGAATAGGGTGTGGGGGCTTGGGAAAAAAGGTCTAGTTGACTTTGCATCGCCGATTCCTTTGGAAGATAAGGGGTAATGAGCAAGTGGTAATGAGTAATGAGTGAATTCACTCATTACTCATAACTCATTACCCCATTTCTTAAAAGATTAACATCCCCATCACAGCCATTTCCAGGCCGCCGCCGACGGCCAGGAGCAGGATGGCGGTGGCGGAGGGCATGGGAAGCAGACCCAGGCCGCCGATCAACCCCACAACATATAGCGTCGCGCCCAGGATAAAGAGGATGCGCTCGGCGCCGCGCAGTCGTATTTTCTGCCGCGTGCTCGAATGGCGGGTATAGGATCTTCGTCGTGTCATCAGTAACTCCTTGAATCAGCGAATTGGCAAATCAGCGTATGACCAGATCGGTGAGTTGGCAAATAGGTGGTTCGCAAAATCCTGGCTCTATCTTACCTCAAAAACATCAGTGCGTAAAATGAGAGCGTTTCACGGTTTCACCTTTCTGGTCGCCATGGGGTATAATGCTTACATATTGTTGAAGGAACTGGCGATAGCGCAACTATCAGTTCCCAACTTCCAATGACCAGTTTCCTGTGGCCTGTCTCTTATTATTCATTTTCTATCACTGTCATGCAAATTATCTTAACCCACGAGAACGCTGATTTTGACGCGATTGCCAGCCTGCTGGGAGCGCACAAGTTATATCCCAATGCCAGGCCGGTGCTGCCGCTACGCATCAACCGTAACGTGCAGGCGTATCTCGACTTGTACGGCGTGGAACTGCCTTTTGTCCACCGTGAAATCATCCCGCGCGGGCGGCGCGTCAAACGTGTTATCCTGGTGGATACGCAGGGTCTCACGACGATTCGGGGGATGGGCAAGCACATCAGTGATGTGTTGATCATTGATCATCACATGCCGCCGGAATCGCTGCCGGAAGGGTGGCGCTTCCAGGGCGAGCTTATCGGCGCGACGACGACGCTGCTGGTGGAGGCGCTCTCGGCGCGACTGATCCCCATGTCTGCTATTGAGGCGACGTTGCTGTTGACCGGCATCTATGAGGACACGGGGTCTTTGACCTACGGGGCCACCTCGTCCCGTGATTTGCGCGCTGCCGCCTGGCTGATGGAGCAGGGCGCGAGTCTGGAGATTGTCGGGGAGTTTCTCGAACACCCGCTGACGCTCGCGCAGCAGAGTATTTACAACGAGTTGCGCGCGCACGTCGAGACCCTTATGGTGAACGGCCATCCGATTATTTTGAGCTGGGCGCAGTCGCCGCCCAACGTTGAGGAAGAAATCTCTACGCTGGCGCATAAGCTGCGCGATCTCTTTGATCCCTCCGCGCTTTTTATTTTGGTACAACTTGGCGAAAACACGCAGTTGGTGTCGCGCAGCACGACCGATGACATCAGTGTGTCTGAAGTCGCGCAATATTTTGGCGGAGGTGGTCACAATCGGGCCGCCGCCGCCCTGATTCACCGGCGTGTGGCGCTGGAGGTGTACGAGGAACTGCGCGCACTGCTACCGGGCTTCGTGCGTCCGCGCGTCACCGTGCGCGATCTGATGTCGCGCGGCGTGCGCACGGTTGAACCCCACACCTCGGTGGCGCTGGCGGCTCAACAAATGCTGCGCACCGGCCACGAGGGTTTCCCGGTGGTGGACGCCGCCGGGCAAGTAATGGGGTTGGTCACGCGCAACGCGGTGGATCGTGCCATGCAGCATCATTGGGAGCGGCAGCCGGTTCACCGGATCATGCAGCCCGGCGACTTTGCCGTGGCGCCGGAGGATTCGGCGGAACGCGTGCGCACATTGATGATTCATAGCGGGTGGGGGCAGATTCCCGTGGTTGAGGAGGGGCGGGTGGTCGGCGTAGTCACGCGCACGGATATGATCCGGATGCCGCCTTCTGCGCAGGAATCGGAACGGCGGCGCATGGCGCAGTTGATGGCGACGGCCTTTCCGCAGCCATTACTCGATCTGATCCGTGTTATCGGGGCGCAGGCGGCAGAACTGTGCTTCACCATCTACTTCGTCGGCGGCATCGTGCGCGATCTGTTGCTCGGACAACCTATCGGCGACATAGACCTGGTGGTGGAGGGGGACGCGATCGCCCTGGGACAGGCATTGGCGGAAACCTACGGCGGCGAAATTCACACCCACAGCCGCTTTGGCACGGTGAAGTGGACCTTGCCGGAGGGAGTTTGGAGCGAGGGGGAGACAAGGGGAGGGGGAGACAAGGAGAGTGGGAGACAATTCCCCCCTCATCCCCTCACCCCCTCACCCCCTCACCCCCTCACCCCCTCGGCTCTTCCTGCTTCCATTGATTTGGTAACGGCTCGCACGGAATTCTACGAGCATCCCACCGCGCTGCCGACGGTGGAGCGGAGTTCGATCAAGCAGGATTTGCACCGGCGCGACTTCACCATCAACACGCTGGCGATCCGGCTCGATCCGCAGCGGTGGGGCGACTTGCTGGACTTTTATGGCGGCAAAGTCGATATAGAAGCCGGCGTCATCCGTGTGTTGCACAGCCTCAGCTTTGTGGACGATCCCACGCGCATCCTGAGGGCGGCGCGTTTTGAGGCGCGGCTGGATTTCCGCCTCGATCCGCGCAGCGAGAGTCTGATCGCCGACGCGCTGCCGATGCTCAACCGCATCACCGGCGGGCGCGTCCGTCACGAGCTGGACCTCATCTTAAAGGAGGCCCGCCCCGAAGCGGCGCTTGAGCGTTTGCAAGCGTTGGGCGCGCTCCGGCAGATTCACCCCTCGCTGCTCTGCGATGATTGGCTGCGCGAACGGTTTGCCCGGCTGCGGCAGGCCGAGTTGTTGGATTTGTGGGGTGTGGCGGATGAGGCAGGTCGTCTGTTCCTGCACTGGGCGCTGTTCCTGTATCGCCTGCCGCTGGCGGACATTGTGCAAATTGTGGAACGGTTGTTGATCCGACGCACCGTCAGTGTGGGGGCGAAAGTCTTGCCGGAATTGCCGCGCGCGCTGGACGAATTGATGCAACATACCCGGCCTAGCCAAATTACGGCGCAGCTTGAAGCTTTGCCGCTCGACGTGCAGGCCGTGGCCTGGCTGGCGACCGACGATGCTATTGTGCGCGCGCGTCTGGAGCAATACGCCCGTGAGTGGCGGCACGTCGCGCCGCAGTTGACGGGCAAGGCGCTCTGCGATCTGGGCTTCAAGCCGGGGCCGCTTTTCCGCGACCTTTTCATCGCCCTGCGCCGCGCGCGGCTGGACGGCGACATCACGACGTTGGAAGAAGAGATCGCTTTGGTTAAAAATTGGGAAGTACGTGAAACGTGAAACATGATGGCTTCATGTTTCACGTTTTACGTTTCTTGCATCTTGCATCCTGCTTCAAGAAAGGATAACCTATGCCACTTTTTTACCCTTCTTATCAGTCTCTCAGACTGGCCGATCAGATATTGGAAGAGATCGCAGCGCGTGTGCCGGGTTATCAGGGGCGCATCGGCGCGTGCTGGTATTGGCGGCTCACCGGCGGCGTTCTGGTCACGTTTGAGATGGGCTTCACCGTGACCGAGCAGCGTTGGGACGTGTTGCGCGCGGTGGCCGTCACGCCGAGCGTGGGGCAGTTCAGCGCAGCGGAGTTCCCGTTTGCGGCCTACGGCACGTTGGTGACCTCGCCGCCTTTTATTCACGATTTGGAGGGGGATGCAGAATGGGCGAACCGGCTGTATTTTCAGATGGGAAAGTTGATCAGTGACGCGGTGATGTGGCTGGAAATGTTGTTGGCCGCCGTCATTGATCCGCAGGTACACCCGCCGTCGGCTTTCCCCACCCTGAACTCGGTAGAGCGGGAGTTGGTCGCGTATGCAGTGGACGTGCTTCAGGGCTATTTCACCTTGAGCAAGCTGCGCAAAGCGTTTGCTGGTCGCCTATCGGCGCGCACGCTGACCCGGTTGGCGCACTATTGGGAGGCGATCGGGTTGCTCACCGAAAAACCGCGTCGCGTCACGGTGGCGTTGCGCGCGCTGGCCGGGGACTGGTGACGTATGCCTAAGACCGCCCTGGATCAACGCTGTATTCATACTTTGCGGGTTCTGGCGCTAGACGCCATCGAGCAAGCGGGTAGCGGCTATCCCGGCATGCCGTTGGGGATGGCGGATGTCGCTTACGCGCTGTGGCTGCGCCATCTCAAGCACAACCCGCGCAACCCACGCTGGCCCAACCGGGATCGCTTCGTGCTTTCTGCCGGGCATGGCGCGATTTTGCTCTACAATCTGTTGTACCTCACCGGCTACCCGCTCACCTTGAAAGACCTGCGCACGTTTCGGCAACTGGACAGCAAAGCCGCCGGTCATCCCGAATACGACATAGACCTGGGGATTGAGGCGACGACCGGGCCGTTGGGGGAGGGGTTTGCTAACGCCGTCGGCATGGCGATGGCGCAGCGCTATTTAGCGGCGCGCTTCAACCGCCCGGAGTTCCCGCTGGTGGATCATGTTGTTTATGTTATGGCCTCGGATGGCGATTTGATGGAGGGGACAACGCACGAGGCGGCGTCGCTGGCCGGGCATCTGGGGTTGGATAATTTGATCGGCTTTTACGACGCCAATGGGGTTTCCCTGGAAGGCTCGATCGATTTGACCTTCACCGAAGACGTCCCGGCGCGCTTTGCGGCCTACCATTGGCATGTTCAAGAAATTGACGGGCACGATTTGGACGCGATTGATCGGGCTATCCGCAATGCTAAACGACAAGCCGGGCGCCCCCATCTCATCATTTGCCACACGCATAGCGCGTGTGGCAGCCCGCATTTCCAGGACATGGCGTTGCGACGACCTTTGGGCGAGGCCGAGATTCAGCAAATCAAGGCGGGGTTAGATTGGCCGACCGAGGAACGTTTCTTCGTCCCCAGTGAGGCGCTGGCGCATTACCGGTTGGCGACGCCCCAAGGTGAGCGCGCGGAGGCGCGTTGGCGGGATATGGCGACGTTGTATGAGGAACGGTATCCCGAAGAGATGGAGGAATTCAAACGCTTGATGCGAGGGCATCTGCCGGAGGGGTGGCAAACTGCGTTGCCGCGTTTTCGCCCTGAGGCGGCGCCGCTGGCAACTCGCGCGGCTTCGGGCCGGGTGTTGAACGCGCTGGCGCCTGTTATTCCTGAATTGATCGGCGGCGCTGCCGACGTGGGGGCTTCCGCGCAAACGTTCCTCAAGGATGCGGGTGATTTCGCGAAGGAGCGTCCTTTGGGGCGCAATATCCGCTTTGGTGTACGCGAACACGCGATGGGGGGGATCCTCAATGGCATGGCGTTATATGGCGGGGTGCGTGTTTATGGGGGGACCTTCCTGGTCTTTTCAGACTACATGCGTCCGGCGGTACGTCTCGCGGCGATGATGAAGACCCCGGTAGTCTTCGTGTGGACGCACGACTCGTTCTACGTGGGTGAGGATGGCCCGACGCATCAGCCGGTGGAACAGTTGATGGCGCTGCGGAATATCCCCGGCCTGACCCTTATCCGCCCGGCGGATGCGAATGAGACGGCAGCAGCGTGGCGGTTGGCGCTGGCGGAACGTCGCGGGCCGGTCGGGTTGGTGCTTACGCGGCAGCCGTTGCCCGTGTTGGAGGGCACGGCGGAAAAGGCGTGGGATGGCCTGACGCGCGGCGCGTATATCCTCAAAGAGTCGCCGCTGTCGCGTGTGGACCTGATTCTCATCGCCACCGGCTCGGAGGTGGCGCTGGCGCTGGCAGCGCAGCAGTTGTTGGAGGCGCGGCACATCGGCGCGCGCGTTGTCAGCATGCCGTGTTGGCAGCTTTTCGATGCGCAACCGTTGTTCTATCGCCTCAGTGTTCTGCCCGACGATGTCAGCAAGCGGCTGGCGATTGAGGCCGGCAGCACGTTGGGGTGGGAACGGTATACCGGGCGCTATGGCGCTGTCATTGGACTGGATCGCTTTGGCGCGTCGGCCTCGTCGGCGGACTTGCAAGAAGCGTTTGGCTTCACCCCCGAAGCCGTCGCCGGTCGCGCGATGGCGTTGATGGGGGAGTAGGCGAGTTAGGAGTAGCGAGTTAGGAGTGGCGAGGACTGTTGGATGAAGGGGAGGAAAACAGAATACGGAATACGTCATACGCGCTATGCGTTATGGCTCATTTTCTTTCTGGTTTACGCAGCGACGACGGCGTGGGACGTGTTGCCGGCCGACAGCGGCGAGTTTCAACTGATCGCGGCGCAGTGGGGGATCGCACATCCGCCAGGGTATCCGCTCTACACAGTTTTGAGCGGACTATGGGTTCATCTGCTGCCGTTTGGGAGCGTCGCTTTCCGCCTGAATCTGCTCAGTGCGTTCCTGGCTGCCACAACGCTGCTGCTGCTCTTTGAAGCTGTGCGCGTCTGGGCCGCAACCTGGGGGCAGTCGCCGCGCGCCGCGTGCCTTGGCGGGCTGGGGGCCGCGCTCGCGCTCGGCTCTGCGTCCACGTTCTGGGCGCAGGCCACCATCGCCAATATCCGTATGCCGACGATGCTCTTTACCGCGTGGGCCTTTCTCGCGCTGGCGAAGCTGGACAGGAAGCAAGAAGCAAGAAGCAAGAAGCAGGGCTCGGTGAGCGAGCGAGTGAGCGAAAAGGCGAGCGGGCGAGTAAATCCGCAGCACCCACAACCTACAACCCACAACCCACAACTCTATTTCCTATTTCCTATTTTTTATTTCCCTTTGCTGGAACTGGCGCTGGTGTTGGGCCTGGGGGTAGGACATCATGCTTCGTTGATTTTTTTTGCAGCGGGGTGGGGACTATATTTGCTGTTGCAGGAACCGGGGCTGCTGTTGCGTCCGCGCCGGTGGTGGGCGGCGGTTCCCGTCGCAGCGCTGGCCTGGGGGATTCCGCAGTTGTATTTGCTGCTGCGCGGCAACGTGCCGGGCGTGGCTCTCTCGCCCGGCAATTTGGGAACGTGGAGCGCCTTCTGGAATCACGTCTTGGCGCGCGGATTCGGCGGGGATATGTTTGCCTTCGCCACCGCCCCTGACTTAGCCCTGCGCCTGCCGTTGCTGCCGACGTTGTTCTGCCTGCAATTCCCGGTATGGTTGCTCTGGCTCATCGGCCTGAGCTGGCTCTGGCTGCTGTGGCGACGCTCGCGGCTGGCCCTTGCCTTCCTGGTTTCGTGGGGCATCCACACCTTTGTCACCATCACCTACCGCGCCCCGCAAACCGTGGAGTACCTCATGCCGGCCTACGTCCCGATGGCGTTGACGCTGGGGTTGGGGATTGCGGCTTTGGCGCAGGGGATTACGAATTACGAATTACGAATTACGAATTACGAATTACGAATTACGAATTACGAATTACGAATTACGAATCATCTTGCATCTTGCATCTTGCGTCTTGCGTCTTTCCTATTTCCTATTTCCTATTTCCTGTTGATGGCAAGAATTCCTGCCGGGGTGGGGGATTTTGCCTTGCTGGCCGCCGACCCATCCATCCGCGCGCGGACTTTGCCGTTATTGACGGAAGCGCCGACGGGCGCGCTCGTTCTCGCCGATTGGCACTGGGCGACGCCGTTGTGGGTTTTGCAGCAGGTCGAGGGCGCGCGTCCTGACGTGGAGGTTCTCTATCAGCATCCGCAGACGGCCAATTTCAGCAGCGAGTGGCAAGCTGTTGCGGAATCTGCCGGGGATCGCGCAATTTTTACTACACACAGCTTTGATGATTGGGATGGCTGGGAGTTTGCGCCGGTGGGCGGCGGATTCCGCGCTTATCGGCGACCGCTGCTCTATTGGGCGTCCGAGACGGGGTTTATGCCGTTCAACGCTGATCTGGGGACGGTAAAGTTACTGGGCTACCGCTGGTTGGATTTGCAGACGGGCGCCAGTTTCCTGGCAGGGTGGGGCGACGCGTTGCATCCCGGTCAGCAGGTGGAATTGCAGTTGATGTGGCAGGCCACAGGAGCGCAGGAACCGGCGCCGTCATTCACGGCGCGGCTGTGGGATGCGGATGGCGGGCTGTTGGCCGCCTCGGATCGTTTTCTGGGCAGTGATTCCGCGCCCGGCGAGATACGCTTCACCCGGCTGACGCTTCAACTACCCCTGGAGCGGTGCAGCGCGGCAGTTTACCCAACGGTGGGTGCGTACACGGTGCAGGATGGCGCTTTTCAGGATTTGGGATCGGCGTCGTTGCCGGCGGCGTCGTTGCCCTGCGATTTTCCCACGCTGCCGGCGGCGCATTGGACGCCAGGTGTCGTGCTGGGGAAGGGGCCGTTCCTCCGCGGCGTGGATTACGATGTTTCCGGCGACCGTGTGACGGCGTATCTGCATTGGTGTGGGCCGGGCGCGGGTTTGCAGGTCGCGGCGGGGGAAAGTCAGACTGTGGTGACGCCGCTTAGGGTGGGGGAATGCCAGACCATCCGCCTGGACGGATTTGACGGTTCGTTGGCATTGACCTATGGCGACGGTCAACCGGCTCGCCTGCTAAGTTGGCCGCTGCGTCGTCCGCAACCTGGGGAGCGGTACGTGCCTTTTGGAAACGAGGCGGTACTCACCGGCAGCACATTCGCGCGGCGGGGCGGCCAGTTTGTCGTGGATCTGGAATGGCGTGTCATACGTCCCGTGGTCAATGACTACGGCGTCAGTGTGCGGCTGTTAGATGCCAACCGCGCATTGTTGGTGACGCCGCACGACAGTCAGCCTGGATTGGGCGCATTGCCAACCCTCAAGTGGCTGACCTCTGGCGCGACGCTGCTGGACCCCCATGGCTTTGACGTACTGCCCGTGTCGCCGGACAGCGTCGGTGTGGCGGTCTATGAACGCTTTCGGATGACGCCTCTGCAATCGCCTCATGGAGAAGTATTTATTTATCCGTCCCCATAACGATATTTGCATCCAATCTCCCCCATGTTACAATAGAGTTATATCTGGTATAAGGGAATTTCACTTCAAGTGCCTTACACCTAGGAAATGTAGGATTAGGAATTAGGAATGATGCGCAAGCAACTGCCCCTATCATTGATAACCCTCTGGCAAGAGCAAGTCCGCCAGAAGGCCCATACATGGAACTTTTTGACAATTCCAATTGTGATTATGAGCGTCTTTGTGTCTTTGTGGCTCCTGGCCTTGGCGTTTGGCGGAGCGATTGAAGCTAATAATCCGTTGGCCTTGTTGGCCTGCTCCATTTTGATGATTGGGTTGATGCTTGCCGGGCGCTGGGCGCATAGCTACATACAGTCTGTCAGTATTCAAAGAAACCCCTTGTTGCAACAAACCTCCATGGCCGTCTCCCGTATCGAGCAGACGATTGCGGCGAACGATACCCGCGAACCCATCGTGGCCGTCTTGCGCGAGGAATTGTCGGCATTGTTTGCACCACGCCCGTTAGAAACCGTGTTGTATCAGCCCGAACCTCATCATTATCATGTCTCTACCACCAATCAGGCGTTTGCTTTCAATGCACCTTTTGTTGAATGGCTGACGGCGCAACCTGTCAATGTGCCCATCGTCTTACCGGCGCCCCTGTTGCCGGCGTCCCTGGCGGGAATTCAGGCGGAAATGATGGAACGCGGCATTCTTTTGGTCGCGCCATTGGGCCGCTCCGGTTGGGTAGGCCTGGGCACGCCAGAAAGCGCTGCTTATGACGATATTCACAAGAAATTACTGCAATATCTGCTACGTCCCGTGTCTGAGAGGCTGGAACGTATCCGGGTGCGCGAAAATCAACAGAAACGCGCCGAGGAACTGCGCTCCCTGTATTGGATCGCGCAAGCTGTTAACTTCTCTATGCAACTCGATGATTTGATGGAGCTGGTTTATACCCAGCTCAAGCGCGTGATGGCGCTGCCGGTTTTCTACTTGGCGTTGCGGGATCAAGATGCGGATACGCTTTCCTACGCTTTCTATATCGAAGATGACGAACGGCTCTATCCGAAGGATACCTGGCCGGTGGATGAGGGATTGCCCGGCGTGGTGCTGCGTACCAGCAAAACCCTCCGCACGGACAATTATGTTGAGGCGTGTCGGCAGCGGGGCTTACAAACGAATAGCGACACAAGACTACCGGTAGGGTGGATGGCGACGCCGCTCACGAGCGGGGATAAGAGTACCGGTGTAATGGTGGCGACGGCCTATACGGCAGACATCACGTTTACTGAGGAAGAAGAGAATTTCTTCGTCACAGTCGCGGCCTACACTGCCTCAATCTTGGAGCGGCATACCTTGTACGAGCGCCTCGCGGCGCGCGCCCGGCAGTTGGGCACACTGAACGAAATCGGCAACTTGCTGGCGTCCAGCCTGGATTTGCGGCGGGTGCTGGAACTGGTAGTGCGCAGCGCCGCGCGGCTGTTGGATTCGGAGGCCGGTTCGTTGCTGCTGTTGGATCAGGACAGCGGCGAGCTGGTGTTTGAAGTCGCCAGCGGGCCGGTAGGCGCCGATCTGATCGGTCTGCGGATGCCCTCGGATAAAGGAATCGCCGGCGCGGCTTTCACTGGCAACCGCCCGGTGATTACACAAAATACCCGCGAGGATCAGCGCTGGTACGACAGTTTTGATAAAAAAGGTGAGAGCGCCCCGACGCATTTTGTCACCGAGTCCATCATTGCCGCGCCGCTCAACGCGCGCGGCCGCACGATTGGGGTGTTGGAAGTGCTTAACCGCAAGGATAATCGTGCCTTTGACAATGAGGACTCGGACTTGCTGATCGCCTTTGGGGCGCAAGCCGCCCTGGCGATTGAGAATGCGCGCTTGTTTACGATGACCGATCAGGCTTTGCAAGCGCGCCTGGAAGAGCTGACCACCCTGCAACTCATTGACCGGCAGCTCAACGCGACGTTGGATTACGGAGCGGTGATGGCGCAGACATTGGAATGGGCGGTGCGGATGACGCACACGGAAATCGGCGTGATTGGAGCGCTTCAGGAAGAGGAAGATGGCACCAAAGGGCTGCGGTTGCTGGCGCATCAGGGATACGATGAGGAAATTTTCCGGCGTTACTCTGAAGAGGAACTCTGGCCGCTCAAGAAGGGACTGATTGGCTACACGATCCAGATCGGCGAAACGTGCCTTGTGACCAATGTGACCGACAATCCCTATTATGAACGCGTGGTGCCGGGAATGCAGGCCCAGCTCAGCGTGCCGATCAAGCGGGAAGATCATGTCATTGGCGTGATTGCCCTGGAGTCCACCCAGTCCGACACCTTTCGCAAAGAGGATGTGGCCTTGATCGAGCGTCTGGCCGATCACGCTGCCATTGCCATTGAAAACGCTCGGCTTTTCGGACAAGTGCAGCGGGCCAATGAGGCCAAGACAGAATTTGTCTCCTTTGTGTCGCACGAGTTGAAACAGCCGATGACCTCGATGAAGGGCTATACGGATTTGTTGATGAAGGGCATCGGCGGCGCCTTGAACGACCAGCAGAAGCAGTTCATCCAGGTGATTCGCAATAACGTCGGGCGGATGGATCAGTTGGTGCAAAGTTTGCTCGATATCTCGCGGATCGAGTCGGGACGACTGCGGTTAGAGATGAGCGAGGTGGCGCCGGAGGAGTTGATCAGCGAAGCCGTGCAGGCTTTCGAGCCAACCATTAGCGCCAAGAATCAAACCATTGAAGTCAACATTGAAGTTAATTTGCCCGCCGTTACTGGCGACCGCGTCCGACTTCTCCAAGTCCTGACCAATCTGGTTAGCAATGCCAATAAGTACACACCTGAAGGGGGCGTTGTGACGATTCATGCGGCGCGTTGGATGGAGGGCGACCAAAATTATGTGCGTTGGAGCGTCCAGGATACCGGGATTGGGATGACGCCGGAAGAGCAGGAGCGGTTGTTTACCAAGTATTTCCGCGCCAGCAGCGCGGCGGTGCGTAGCGTGCAGGGGACGGGCCTGGGCTTGGTGATCACTCGCAGTATTATCGAAATGCATGGCGGCCGTATCTGGGTAGAGAGTGAACATCAAAAGGGCAGCACCTTCAGTTTCATTATTCCGGTGAAAGATAATCGTCCCTAAATATCCCAACTTTTCAGAGAGTCACAAATCAACAAGGAGATATCCTTATGGAGAAGACTCATATCCTGGTGGTAGAAGACGATGATGATGCGCGTATGATGTATACCATCATGCTTACCAGTTGGGGCTACGAGATCACCGAAGCCTCATTGGGCGGCGATGGGATCAAGAAAGCACGTCAACGCAAGCCCGATCTGATCTTATTGGATGTGATGATGCCGGACATGGATGGGTATCAGGTGTGTCAGGAGTTGCGTTCTGACCCGCAGTTTCACACGGTCCCTATTATCTTTTTAACGGCATTGGATGCCACGGACGACCGTATCAAGGGATACACGCTCGGCGGCGATGATTTCCTCACGAAGGGACAGACCGACTACAAGGAGTTGGGCGCGCGTATTGAGGCTGCATTACAGCGCACGCACCGTATCCAGCCGTCGGCGGTGAAGTCGGAAAAACGCGGCACAATCGTTGGCTTGCTCTCGTTGCGGGGCGGGGTTGGTGTGACTACGGTGGCGTTGAATCTGGCCCGGCAGGCAGCCATCCAGGGCGCCCAACATGTTATTGTTGTTGACCTCGCTTTTCCTGTAGGCAGCGTAGGTCTGTGGAGCGGGATCACCGGCCCCCGTCATTCGGTTGAACTCCTCTCGCGGCAGGCCGCGGAAATTATGTTGCCGCTGGTAGAGAATTTCAGCGTGCAGAATGTCCATGGTTTTCACATTATCCCCGGCCCGGCTACACTGACCGATCTGGGGCGGATTCGTTTGGAATCGGTGGAGCGCCTGTTGAATGTTTTGCGCGAGGCCGGTTACTTCGTCATCCTGGATTTGGGCCGGGCGACGCTGCCCTTGTTGTGGCAGACCCCTGCGCAATGCGATTGGGTTGCGGTAGTCACTTCTGCTGAGGCCACGGCGCGGATGCTTGCCAGTGTCGCTCTTAACACATTGCCCAAATATGGCGTCAACCAGCAAGCCCTGTTGCTGATCTTCAATGACGCGACCGGTCGGAAGCCTACCGATATTTCCCTCGGCCTGCCGCGTTCGCCGGATGTGTTTATCCCCTATACCAAGAACATCGAACAATTGCCGGAACCTTCCCCTATGGCGCAATTCTGGACTATGGTGTCGGAGCCGGCGCCGGAAGTGCCTTGAGATGGGCTTGATGCGCTGCGCGTTAGAGGCCTCTTTGTCGCTTCTAGATCACTAAGAATCTATCCGAAAATTCGTTTTGGCCCACGATTTGCGCCTAAAGGCGCGGTTTGAAGGGTATTTTTCGTGGGCGGGCTAAGCCCGCCCACGAAAAATACCTTCCTGAAAGCGGCTTTAGCCGCAAGACCCGGCGCAGCGGCACAACGCCGCTATAATTTTCGGATAGGTTCTAAATCTGCTGAGAGAGTCAGAAGAGAGATTGTTGTGTGCATTGGGTATAACACAATCTAATTTTTACATTTTATGGAGGTGTTCGGATGAATTCTGTCGAAATTCGGTACAACAAAACTCACGAGTGGGCGCGTAAGGAAGGCGACGTGTTCGTCGTCGGCATCAGCGATTACGCGCAAAACACGCTTTCGGATGTGGTCTACGTCGAATTGCCCGCCGTCGGCGATGAGGTGACGCGGGGCGAGTCTTTTGGCGTGGTGGAATCTGTCAAGGCGGCGTCCGATGTTTACGCCCCCCTGAGCGGCAAAGTGACGGCCATCAATAAGACGTTGGACAATGCGCCTGAGGTGATCAACGAGGATCCGCTGGGCGACGGCTGGCTGATCAAGGTGCAGGCCGCCGACCCCGCCGAATGGGAGCAGTTGCTCGACTCGCAGGCCTACGCGGACGTGGTGGCCGCCGAGGGGTAATCGCGTTTGTGTCGTGTGCGCTAATGAAAGCCCGCCGCTGCGCGGGCTTTCCTTTTCGTCAACGGATTTAACGGATTCAAACGGATTTTGTTCCGTTACATCCGTTCAATCCGTTGATCTATTTTAATCTAAGGAGTCAACTATGGTTTTCATTCCGCATACAGACGAAGAACGCTGTGAAATGTTGCAGGCTATCGGCCTGACCGACATGGCGGCGTTGTTCCAGGATGTCCCGGAAGCGTATCGCTATCCCGACCTCGGCCTGCCCGCGCCGCTCTCTGAGATGGAAGTGCTGCAAGAGCTGCGTTATCTGGCCGACCTCAATATGGACGCGACCACGGCGCCGATGTTCCTGGGCGCGGGCGCGTATCGCCACTGGGTGCCCAGCGTGGTGGACGCCATCATCAGCCGGGGGGAGTTTGCCACGGCGTATACCCCCTACCAGCCGGAAGTGAGCCAGGGGACGTTGCAGGCGATTTTCGAGTACCAGAGCTTGATCTGCGACCTCACCGGTATGGACGTCGCCAACGCCAGCCACTACGACGGCGCGACGGCGGCGGCCGAAGCCGTGATCCAGGCGTACAACGTCTTCCGCAAGAAGCGCACGCGCGTAGTGCTCTCGCCGACGCTGCACCCGCACACCCGCGCGGTCATCCGCACCTACACGCAGGGCATGGGGTTGGACATCGTCGGCGATGACGACGTTACCATGCCGTTTGAGCAGTGGCTCTCGCTGGTGGATGGCAACACGGCCTGCGTGCTCCTGCAAACCCCCAACTTCCTGGGGGAGTTGGCGCCGCTGGATGTGTTATTGCCGCAACTGCGCGCGCAAGACCCCGAAGCCCTGATCGCCGTCGCCGTCAACCCGCTCAGCCTGGGGCTGTTCAAGTCGCCAGGCGACTATGGGGCGGACATTGTGTTGGGCGAGGGGCAGCCGTTGGGATTGGGGCTGGCTTTCGGCGGCCCGTACCTGGGCTTTTACGCCACGCGGGAAAAGCACGTG
>JAKQHY010000202.1 GCA_029555965.1 Chloroflexota bacterium
GGCCGTCCTCGGCGCGCTCGTCGCCGGGGCAGTGTTTATGGCCACCGTCTTCTGGCTGATGCGGCAAATGTTCCGCCTGGCCGACTCCGGCAATATCAACCTGAACAACGCCGCCGGCAAGACCGGGACAGTGTATCTGCCCATCCCCCCGCAGCGCAGTGGGACAGGGCAGGTGCAGATCGTTATCCAGGCGCGACTGCGCGAGCTGCCCGCCGTCACCGACGCCCCGGAGGCCCTGCCCACCGGCGCGCACATCCACGTGGTGCAAGTCATTGAAAATGACGTACTCTTGGTGCAATCGTTAAAAGGAGAGTAGCGAATATGGACTGTCCGGTTTGCAAACGCGCCAGTTTTCAACAACAAGACCTTGACCACAATTTGGTCGGACGGCGCTGTATGCGCTGCGAGGGTGTCTGGATTTCAGCCACCGAGTATTGGAAATGGGTGAAAACCCGCGACGCCGCCGAGCAAGCCCTGTTCGACGCTGCCGAAGTGTCGCTCCCGGTCGAAAACGTCGGGCAGGCCAAGATTTGCCCGGAGTGCGGGCATCTCCTGCGGCGCTACAAGGTTTGGCCCAACGTCAAATTCTACCTGGATCGGTGCAGCAGTTGCCAGGGCGTCTGGTTTGACCGGGACGAGTGGGAATATCTCAAGGCGCAGGGCGCGCACGAGCACATCCACGAATTTTTCGGGAGTCTCTGGCAGGAAGACATCCGCGAACAAGAAGCGCGCCAATGCCTTGAAGACCTGTATCTGACGCGCTTCGGCGCCGAGGATTACGCGCGGATCAAAGAAATCCGCGCTTGGCTGTGGGAACATCCGCAGCAGGGCGCGCTGCTCGCCTACCTATCCGACAAAGACCCCTATCGTATGTAATCCAGTCGTTACGCGGTTTCTAATTTTTCACCGCAGAGTACGCCGAGAACGCAGAGAAAAGATAAAAAACTCAGCGAACGCTGCGTCCTCTGCGGTAAAATCTTGGCTTGTGCGGATAACTGCGTAACTACTGAACTAACTTTCACTCACAGGAGGCTAACCATGGGAATTGAAGTTTTATTTTTAATCTTGGCGTTTATCGGCTTGATCTTTGCCCTGGGCATCTTCTTTTTGAGCCGCTTCCGCCGCTGTCCCCCCGACCACATCCTCGTTATCTACGGTAACGTGGGGCCGGGCAAAGATGGACGGCGTTCCTCGCGCTGTCTGCACGGCGGCGCGGCGTTCGTCGTCCCGGTGGTGCAGGAATACCAGTACCTCGACTTGACGCCGATCACCCTGGACATTGACCTGGTAGGCGCGCTCTCGCAGCAAAATATCCGCATTGACGTGCCCTCCACCTTCACCGTCGGCATCTCCACCGAGCAGGGTGTGATGGAGAACGCGGCAGAGCGCCTGCTCGGCCTGAAACGCGACGAAGTGCGCCGCGTGGCCGAGGACATCATCTTCGGGCAGACGCGCGTGGTGGTCGCCACCATGGACATTGAGGAGATCATCTCCAACCGCGACAAGTTTGTGGACAAGATCACCAACGGCGTCGAAGTGGAGTTGAAGAAGATCGGCCTGCGCCTCATCAACGTCAACGTCAAGGACATCAAGGACGAATCCGGCTACATCGAGTCGCTGGGCCGCGAGGCCGCCTCCCGCGCCGTCAACGAAGCGAAGAAATCGGTCGCCGAGAATAACCGCGACGGCGAGATCGGCAAGGCCGAGGCCGAGCGCGAGCAGCGCGTCAAGGTCGCCGCGGCTAACGCCACCGCCGTGGAGGGCGAGAACACCGCCCGCGTCACCGTCGCCAACTCCGACGCGCTCCGCCGCGAGCGCGAGGCCGAGGCCACCCGCCGGGGGAACGCCGCTGAGAAAGTGCAGGCCGCCAAGGCCCTCGAAGAAGCCTACCAGGCCGAGCAAGTGGCCGAGACGCGGCGCGCCGAGCGCGAGCGCGCCACCCAGCAAGCCGACATCATCGTGGCCGCCGAGATCGCCAAGCAGCGCGTCGAGATTGACGCCGAAGCCGTGGCCGAGCGCACCCGCCGCGAGGCACAAGGCGCCGCCGACGCGCTCTACGCCAAGCTCGAAGCGCAGGCGCGCGGTCAGCGCGAGCTGCTCGTCAAACAGGCCGAAGGTCTCACCGCCATCGTTCAGTCCGCGGGCGGCAATCCCACCCAGGCCGCGATGTTGATGATCACCGAGAAGCTGCCCGAACTGGTCACCACCCAGGTCGAAGCCGTCAAGAACCTGAAGATTGACAAGGTCACGGTCTGGGACTCCGGCGCGGCGGATGGGACGCCGACCACAGCGCGCTTCCTTTCCGGAATGTTGCAATCGCTGCCGCCGCTCCAAAACCTGTTCGAGATGGCCGGCATGACGCTCCCTAGCGCGCTGGATGTGCGCGCGGACGAAGCCCCGGACGCCCCCGAAGGTCAAGCCTGACCCCAGGTCTGTTCTCAAGGGGTTGGATGAAAGGATTTTCTCAACGGATTGAACGGAATATAACGGATAGTCTTTCCGTTTAACCCGTTCAATCCGTTGAGATTGTTTTTTAGAAGGTGTTTTTCACTACGACATAAACCCAATGTTACACAAACCCAACAACCAAACTACTCGACGAATGACTACCCGACTAACGACAACCCAACGCTTCTTCTATCTCAGCATCGCCGGCGTGCTCATCATCCTGAGCATCGCCGTGCTGTTGATCATGCGCCAACCCCAATCAGAAAGGAGTCTCGCACCTATGAGCAAATCATCACCGCCCAACTTTGTCTACGTGGGCACGTACACCCAGAAGGGCAGCAAAGGCATCTACGTCTACCGCTTCGACCTGGAAACGGGCGCGTTGGAACTCGCCGGCGTCGCCGAGGGCATCGAGAGTCCCTCGTTCCTCGCCATCCACCCGAACCGGCGCTTCCTCTACGCCGTGAATGAGCAATGGCCGGAGGGCGCCGTGAGCGCCTTCGCGCTTGACCCGGCCACCGGCGCACTGACTTTCCTCAATAAGCAATCTTCCCACGGCTCGTCCCCGTGCCACGTCAGCGTGGACGACGCCGGGCAGTACGTCTACCTGGCGAATTACAGCAGCGGCACGGCGGCGGTCTACCCCATCCAGACCGATGGCAGCCTCGGCCCGGCCTCCGACGTGGTGCAGCACACCGGCTCCGGCCCGGATAAGCGCCGCCAGGAAGGCCCGCACGCCCACTCCATCACCCTCAGCCTGGACAACCGCTTCGCTTTCGTGGCTGATTTGGGGATTGACAAGGTGATGATTTACGACATCGCCGCGACGCCGGGCAAGCTCACGCTGCACGGTGAGGCCGTTGTGAGCGGCGGCAGTGGCCCGCGCCACTTCACCTTCCACCCCAACGGGAAATTCGCCTATCTCATCAACGAGATGGGCAACACGATCGTCGCCTTCGCCTACGACGCCGAAGCCGGGACGCTGACCGAGCTGCAAACCGTCTCCGCCCTGCCGGACATCTTCAACGGGCGCAGCACCACCGCCGACATCCACGTTGCGCCGTCGGGCAAGTTCCTCTACGGCTCCAATCGCGGCCACGATAGCCTCGTGGTCTACGCCATTGAACCCGTCACCGGCGCGCTCACCTACGTCGAACACGTCGCCACCCAGGGCCAGACCCCGCGCAACTTCGCCCTCGACCCCACCGGCGCGTTCCTGATCGCCGCGAATCAGGACGGCAACAATCTCGTCGTCTTCCGCGTGGACGCTGCCACCGGCAAACTCACGCCCGCCGGGCAGGAAGTCGCCGTCTCTATGCCCGTGTGTGTCAAATTTTTACAGCCGTAAAATCGGCACTGGAAACAAGAAATCAGAAATTGGAAATCGGTAATCCGCCACCAATTTCCAATTTCTGATCACCAATTTCCAATTTCACTTTTCTCCAATGAGGTTTTCAAACCATGCCCTTGAAACGTTGGTCCCACATCGTAATTCTTAGTCTCTGGCTGCTCGCCAGCGTCGCGCCGGTGATCGCGCAACCGGCCGGCCCCTTCGTTCTGGCCCGCGTAGACCTTGACGGCCCGCCGCAGAGCTTGGGCCTGCCTGTCTACGCCCACCTCCAGGACGCCGCCGGGCAATCCTACGCCCTCGTCATCGCCCCCGCTCCCCGCCTCGCCCAAAGCGACCACGCCTACCAAACTCTCGACACCCAGCCCTCAGCACCCAGCACCCAGCACTCAGCCCTCAGCCCTCAGTCCTATCTCCTTCTCCTCCTTCCCCGCCGCCCCGCCGCCCGCGCCGCCGCTGCCCGCCTCGTCCCCATCCTGCACGACGACGGCCGCCAACTGCTCGTCCGCGCCACGCCCGCGCAGGCTGAACAGCTTGCAGCCCTCGGCTGCGACCTCGCCTGGCTGCCTGACGCGCCGCTCGTGTTGGACACTCCGACCGCGCCCCTGCGCGCCGCTTTCACCCCCGATCCGCTCGTCGCAGATATGATGGCACAAATTCAACAGAGCGACCTCTACTCCTACACCGCCCAACTCACTGGCGTCTGGCCCACCACCGTCGGCGGCGATCCCTACACGATCACCACCCGCCACACTGCCTCCGGCGTCCCCGTCCAGAAAGCCACCGCCTGGGCCTACGAACACCTGCAAGCCCTCGGCCTGGCCGTGAGCTATCACGATTGGACTTATGGTGCTTACAGCAACCGCAACATTATCGCCGAATTACCCGGCGCGGAGACACCCGATGGGATCGTGCTGATCACCGCCCACATTGACAACCTGCCCGCCAGCGGCTCAGCCCCCGGCGCGGATGACAACGCCAGCGGCTCCATCGGCGTCTTGACTGCCGCCCAACTCATGAGCCAACACACCTTCTCCCGCACTGTGCGCTTCGTCCTCTTCACCGGCGAAGAACAGGGGATGTATGGCAGCAAACGCTACGCCGACCTGGTTTCCGCCGCCGGCGACGACATCGTGGCCGTCTACAACATGGATATGATCGCCTGGGATAATGTTGGCGGGCCAACGCTGCGACTCCACATCCGCGCCGCCGCCAACCCCGGCTACCCCGGCGACCTGGCGATCGCGGGCGTTTTCACCAACGTGGTCGAGGCGTATGGCCTGGACGCGGCGCTCACCCCCATCATTGACCCTGACGGCCTCCTCTTCAGCGACCACAGCCCCTTCTGGAATAAAGGCTACCCCGCCATCCTCGCAATTGAGGATGACAATGATGACTTTAACGACTACTATCACACCGCTGGCGACCGTCTGAGCACGCTCAACATGGCCTACTACACCGCCTATGTGAAAGCCTCCGTGGGAACGGCAGCGCACCTGGCCGGGCCGCTCGGCGACCAACCGGTGGCCGGATTCACGTCCTCCAGCCCCGACGCTCCCGGCGAGACCACCGTTTTTACCAACACCACCCTCGGCGCAGACCTTACGTATCAATGGGATTTCGGCGACGATTCGCCCCTCAGCACGGCGACGCATCCCACACACACCTATGCCGCGCTCGGCGTGTACCCTGTCGTCCTCACCGCCACCAACATGACCGGGAGCGACGTGGCAACCGGCACGGTCATTATCACCGAATCGCCATGTGACCCCGTTCGTAATGCTGCGTTCACCTTCACGCCGTTCACCCCCACTCTCACCACACTCAACATTGGCGTGATGGTAATATTCACCGGCACAGCCGCCGGCACGCCCCCCATCACCTACACCTGGGACTTTGGCGATAACGCTATGGGCAGCGGCAACCCTGTCCACCACACCTACTTGCTCACCGGCGCGCACACCGTCGTGATGACGGCCACCAACGCATGCGGCGTCGGTGTCGTGACGCGCACCCTCACCATCCTCCCCCCGCCGCCGGAGCCGCACAACATCTACCTGCCGCTGGTGCTGAAATCATAGGACTGGCGCAAGAAAAAGTTTTTCACCGCAGAGATCGCTGAGAGCGCCGAGTATCTATGAAATCTCTGCGATCGCTGCGTGCTCTGCGGTGAATTTCCGCCCATTGGCGTGAGTTCTGGCTATAGAATCTGCTTAATCTGCGCAATCTGCTGACAAAAAAACGTATGACGCAACCCGTTATCACACTTAAAGCTCACACGCTGCACGTAGACGGCGCGCCCGCCCTCATCCAGGCCGGCGCGTTGCCCTATTTCCGTCTGCCGCACCCCGGCCTGTGGCCGCCCGCCCTGGCGCGGCTGCGGATGGCTGGCTTCAACGCCGTAGAAATTCCTTTCCCCTGGGCCTACCACAGCCCGGCGGCCGGCCTCTACGACTTCACCGGCCCGCGCGACCTGCGCGCGCTCCTGAACGCCGCCGAGCACGCGGGCCTGTGGCTCATCGCGGCCATCGGCCCGTGGATCGCGGCGGGGTTGGACGCCGGCGGCATCCCCCCGTGGAGCCGCCAGCAGTCCGACTTCCTCCCCCGCTGCGGCAGCGACGTGCCGGCCGGGCCTTCCTTCGCCTTCCTACGCGCCGTCCGCGAGTGGTGGGAGCGGCTGTTCCCCTTCCTCGTGAAACGTCCCAATCTGCTCCTGCTCCTGCTCGATCCCGGGCCGTGCGCGGATGGCGAGCCGTTGACTCGCTTCGTCGCCCCGCTGCGCGACCTGGCCCGCGAGCTGGGCGGATGTGCGCCGTGCCTCGCGCCGGCGGAGACGAGCGACGACCACCCCGACGGCGAATGGCTCTGGCTGGATGACGGCGACACGGCGACCTGGCGCGAGAATCCCACGCATCCGGCTACGTTCCTTCACATTCAGCTGACCGCGCCCGCGGCAACTCACCCGCGCGGACAGTCGCCTCAATCCCCTGCCCATGCCCGGCAAGCGATGGCCGACGTGCTTTCGCAGGGAACACGCGCCTACGCCCTCGCTCCGTTGCAAGCGGGTCTCCGGGGAAGCAGTGGGGAAACGCCCGGCGCAAACGGGAGTAGCGGCGCGCTGCTGACCGCAGGCGGCGCGCTGTCAGAACATTACTTCCAGACACGCAGCCTGGCCCTCGCCACAGAAACACTGGCGCGGGCGCTGGCGACGTCCGCCCCCGCGCAGATGGTCTACGCCTCCGATGCGCGCTACTTGCGGGGCGCGCGCGCCGCCTCCGCCGCGACGGTGGCCTTTTTGAGCGCCCAGGACGGCGGCGAGGTGCGTCTCTCGATCCCTCTGGGTGACGAGATGCTCACCACCGGCCCGATTCCGCTGTGGGAAGACGCAGTGCGCGTGTTGCCGCTCAACTGGTGGCTGGCCGGGGGGCTGTTGCTCACGACGACGTTGGAGCCGGTGCTGCACACCGTCGTCGCCGGGCGGCATCTGCTGGTGTTGACCAACGCCGCCGGCGGCGAAGTGCTGCTCTCCGGCGATTTCCGTCCGAGGCACGCGCGCGGGCCGGTGCGCACGCAGCGCACTGCCGCCGGGCTGGTCGTGCATTTCGAAGCCGGGCGCGTCGTCTCGCTGTTGGTGGACGGGCCGGAAGGGCCGCTGCAACTGTTGGCGCTCGCGCCGGGTCTCGCGGCGCGCGTCTGGCCGCTGGACGACCACTGGCGCACGACGCCGGCCTTCCCCGCCGCGTGGCACCCCGCTCCCGAAGAACCGGCGCGCGGCCTGCTCATCGGCCCGGACTTCGTTCAGCCGGGCGCCGACGGCGGCTGCGATTACCTGGTCGCACAGAAGGGCGGCGGGTATCGCTGGGGGCCGTGGCGCGGCAGCGATCCGCACACCTGGCTGTCCCCTGTGAGCTGGACTGACCCCCGCGCCGTGACCCTGCCGCCGCTCGTGTGGGACGCCCCCCGCCCCGGCGCACCGGAAGTGGCGCCGGACTACCGAGCGGACGCGCTGCCCGGCGCTGCGCCGTGGCGCTACGTCGCCCACCGCGCCCCGCTGGCGATGACGGCGCACGGCATTGAAAGCGGTTTCGCGTGGTATCGGGGGCAATTCAAGGGGGCCGCCGGCGCGGTGACGCTGCGCTGTCCTCACCCTTGCGACGTGTTTTTCAACGGGGCGCACGTCGCGGCGCTGAACAGCGTGGACGACGCGCCCAAGACGCTGCCGCTGCTCGCGCGTCTGTTGCGGGACGATAATTTACTGGCGATCCTGGTGGAAGGGAACGCCGCCCATGCGACGTGGGATGCGGCCAATGCGCCGCGCGGCCTGCTGGCCTGCGAGCTAGACAGCGGCCTGCCGTTGCTGTGGAACATCCGGGGAGGATTAAGCGGTGAGCGTTCTGTGCAGGGCTTCGCCGGTTACGCGGATTGGGCGCTGCTGCCGGACGAGGACATGCTGCCGGAGACACAGTCAAATGTGTATGCGATCACATGGCATCGCGCCAGCTTCGAACTAGCCTTGCCCGACGCGACAGATTGCCCAATCTTTCTGCACCTGGAACAAGCTCCGGCGAAAGTGACGCTTTATCTCAACGGGCAGCGGGTGGGGCAATACGAGGAAGCGCATCCGGCGCAACGCCGATTCTGGCTGCCGGAGGGGATTCTACACCAGCGGGGGACCAACGAACTACTGGTCGCGCAGTGGACGCGCGGCGCAAACCCTGGCCTCGGCGTCGCGCGCCTGGAGGCCGGAACGGGGATGCAGTGGAACAAACTGTGAAACGTCAAACGTCAAATGTCGTGACGTTTGACGTTTGCCGCTTGATGGGCTATTCGTCGAATATCCCGGTACTGAGGTAACGCTCACCGGTGTCCGGCAGGAGCGCTACCACCGTCTTCCCGGCGCCCAACTGCCGAGCCACTTCCAGGGCAGCGACGGTCGCCGCGCCGGAGGAAATCCCCACCAGCAGCCCCTCGCGCCGGGCCAGTTGTCGCGCCATGTCCTTGGCGTCGTCGCCTTTGACGGTCAGAATCTCATCAATGAAACCGCGATTGAATACTTCCGGCACAAATCCGGCGCCGATGCCCTGAATCGAGTGTTTCCCCGCTGCGCCGCCGGACAGCACCGGCGATTCCGCCGGTTCCACGGCGACCACACGGACGTGCGGCGCCTCGGCTTTGAGGACTTCTCCCACGCCCGTCACGGTGCCGCCGGTACCCACGCCCGCCACAAAGGCATCCAGATGCGGCACCTGGGCCAGAATTTCGCGGGCCGTTGTTTCCCGGTGGATGGCCGGGTTGGCCGGGTTAGCGAACTGGTTGGGCATCCACGCGCCGGGGGTCTCGCTCACCAACACCTCGGCTTTGGCAATCGCGCCTTTCATCCCTTCCACGCCCGGCGTCAGCACCATTTGGGCGCCATAAGCGCTGAAGAGGATGCGCCGCTCAACGCTCAGTGAGTCGGGCATCACCAGGATGACGCGGTAGCCTTTGACCGCGCCGACCAGCGCCAGGCCAATGCCGGTGTTGCCGCTGGTCGGCTCGATGATGACGCCGCCCGGCTGGAGCTGGCCGGCACGCTCCGCCGCCTCGATCATCGCCAGGCCGATGCGCTCTTTGACGCAGCCGCCGGGATTCTGGCGTTCCAGTTTGACCCAGACCGCCGCCATCTCCGGCAAAGTCAGGCGCTGCAAGCGCACCACGGGCGTGCGCCCGATCAAGTCCAACACACTGTCGGCCACCAGGCCGGGGAAAGTTTCAGGGTTGAAAGTCATGGTTTACCTCCATAATGGGAAATGAGAAATGGGTAATGAGAAATCAGGGAACAGGGAGTAGGGAGTGGGGATCGGGGATCGGGGATTCGTTATTTGCGATTTGCAATTTGCTATTCGCTATCAGCCACCCGTCCAGCAGATTGCCCTTATCACCATTCCCCCGGTCAGTTTGCAGACGCGCCACTTCGGTTTCGAGGGATGCGAGGCGCTCGGTCAATTGGGTGAGGCGCTCTACCACCATATCCGGCAATTGTTCGTGGTGCAGGTCGGGCTTGAGGGCGCAGCGGACGCCATTAATTTTGACGACGCGCCCTGGCACGCCCACGACCGTCGCGCCTGCCGGAACCGGCTTAACAACGACGGAGCCGGAGCCAATCTGCGAGTTGGGGCCAATCTCGATGGGGCCGAGCACCACCGCATTGGTGCCGATCACCACGCCCTGCCCGATGGTGGGGTGGCGCTTGGTCTTTTCCAGCGAAATGCCTCCCAGCACCACGCCCTTGTAGATCAATACATCGTCGCCCACCTCGGCTGTCTCGCCAACGACGACACCCATACCGTGATCAATAAAGACGCGGCGGCCCAACGTTGCGCCGGGGTGAATTTCGATGCCGGTGAACCACCGGCTGAGGTGTGAGATGAACCGGGCGGGGAAACGCAGCCTGCGCTTCCACAGCCCATGCGCGATGCGGTGCGCCCAGACGGCGTGCAGGCCGGGATAACACGTCAGCACTTCGAGCAGGCTGCGCGCGGCCGGGTCCTTGGTGAAGATGGTCTCCACATCTTCCCTGAGCAGGCCGAAAAAACTCGGATGGGGCAGCGGACGGGCCTCCGGCGGCAGGCACGTACATTCGCCGCAGCATTTTTCGCAAGCCGGGTTAACCGGCCCACCGCAGGTAGTATAGGTTGACGCTATTCGATCCATATACTCCTCTGAAAATAGTCCAAAGTCTCAAGTCCAAAGTCTAAAGTCTTGAGAATCCGTTAAATTCCGTTGAATCCGTTGAGAAATTTTTAGCCAACCGCTGGTGAACGCCAGTTAATGACGAATTCCGCTCCCTTCACCGCTCCAGTTTTAATAGACACTATTCTACTTTATACGTTACAATTGGCAAGAAAGGGCAGGAGGTTTGGCTAATGTCGGTTGCCGGCGCTTGTAATAGCAAAATGTATGCAAAAAAATTTTTCAGGCACTTGCCCTATCTCTATGCTTGCCGTTTCTCTTGGTTTGGGTATGATTAAGACTAGATGAAGGGAATGTTTCTATGGGTTTAGATTTCTGGCGCAAAGCAATTTCATTTTCATTAGAGTTTCCGCCCACGCTGCTGAGCATATTTCTTTCGGGCCTCTATATGATAGGCGTGGGATGGTTGCTATGGTCGCGCCGCGCCGACTTTGCGCAGTTCAACAGAGTCAAACGAGCCTGTCTCCTGCTCAGTTTCATCCTGGTTTTTCCGGCTTACGGCCTCTTGATTTTGCATCGCCAGCAAGTGGGGGTATTGCCCACATCGCCGGTGGGGGTGCTGCCCTTGACGCCGGCATTGTCCCTGGCCGGGTCCGCGCTGGTATTGGCAGTAGCGATCTGGCTAGGGCCGGGGCCGGGGTTGGTGGTCAATCTGCTTGCCGGGTTAGCCTGGGCGCGTTTTTATCCGTTGACCCTGACCGACATGCTGGCTTTCTCGGCATGGGGCGGGACTGTGGGTTTTTGCATCTACCAACCCTACAAAGGTGAATTGTTCGATCTGCTCCGACGCCCCCTGATCGCGGTGCCGTTGTCCACCGTCGCCCCACTCCTCTTCTTTTCCCTCAGCCGCCTCGTAGTAAATTTGCCCTCCGGCGGGTTGCAAGCAGTGGATTACCTGGTGACGATCTGGAGCAACGAGTTGCCGCTGTGGGTGGTCGGCGGGATAATCCTGGGGGCGCTCTTTCAGGTGCTCTTTCTCTTCCCAGGCTTGCGCCCTCAACTGAAAAATGATCGAATTTCCGCCTACAGTCGCTCCCTGCGGGCCAGGCTGATGATTATTACGATGCCGTTGATTGTCCTGAGCACGGTCATGTCGGTATTGGCCGTGACTTCGCGGGCCATTCTCCTGGCCCGGACGCAATCGCTGGAAGAGATGGAACGCAGCGCAAGCAATGCCAGCGAAGGCATTGCCAACTTCTACTACACCGGGCGCAATCTGCTGGGGACCTTTGCCGAGGACCCGGCGCTGCTCGATCCCCTGAAGCGCCAACACACCTTGGAAGTAGATCGCCAAGTCGTGCCCTTCTTCCAGGAACTCCTGCTGGTGGATTTGACCCCGAAAATCATGGAAGTTGCACCCGCCAGTAGGGAAAACATCCGATTGAGTCCCGAAGAACTACTGTTGGTCAAACAAGGCTCGGAGTTGGGCATCTCCCAGATTACCCATCTCACCGAACTCAGCCCGGGTGAATACATCCTCTCTTTGGTGCAACCGGTGTTTGGCGAAGACTCTGGTGTACCGCAGGCGTTGTTGTTGGGGCGGATTCAGCTTGACGTCAATCCGATGATGCGTCGCGTCATTGATTCTCTGCAAAAGACACGCGGCATTGGCGCCGGTTTCATTTTAGATGAGCGTGGTTCCATTATCGCGCATCACGATCCGCAACGGGTGCTGCGTCCCTGGGCGGCCACCACAGCCGCTTCCGAATACCCCGTCAGCCAGGGACTCGCCTATGATGACATCAACCCCGAAAGCGGCGAGCGGGTGTTGACGTATATTCTTGAAGTCACCGGCACTCCCTATCGCGTGGTTCTCCAACTCCCCTACTCCGCTGTGCTGGAAACCGCCACCGCCATTGCCGGGCCGCTCCTGGTAGTACAACTGCTGGCCGGATTGATTTTGCTGTTTGCGTTGCCCTTCTTCACAGGGCGCATTATCCAGCCGCTCAACACCCTGGCCGAAGCCGCCAATCGCATCGCGCACGGCAATCTGCGCATCCCGGTGGATATTTCCGGCGAGGATGAGGTCGCTCAGGTAGGGCAGGCCTTCGAACAGATGCGGTTAGGCCTGCGCGCCCGCCTGAACGATCTGTCGCTGCTGCTCAACATCGCCCAACGCGCCGCCGCGACGCTGGATTTGGAACAAGGCGTGCAGCCCATTCTGGAGGGCGCCCTGGCAGAAACCGGCGCGACCGTCGCCCGGTTTACGCTGCTACGTAGCGGCGACCAACCCCAGCGGGTGTTCACCTTTGGCAAGCAGGCGACTTCCTTTGACGAATTGGATCGGGCCTTTACGCAAGTCGCAATGCGCCGGCGCGAGGCATTGATCATCAATGATCTGACGCAGACGCAAAGTACCGCGGCCGCGGCCCATGATTTAGGCAGCGTCGCTATCTTCCCGGTCCATATCCAGGATACGACCGTTGCCGTCTTCTGGGTGGGGGCCGACGAATCCGATGGATTCGACAACGCCAAGGGCAATTTCCTCTCGACCCTGGCCAGCCAGGCCTCTTTCCTGGTGCAGAACGCGCAATTGTTTCAAACTGCCGAAGGCGAACGGCACCGGTTGGCCGCCATTCTCGCTGGCGCCTCAGACGCCATCCTGGTCACGGACGCCAAAGCGCACATTTTGTTGACGAACCCGGCGGCGCAGGCGTTGTGGGGGCTGGATGAAGATGCGCACGGGCGCTCTGTGCGCGAATTAGCCATTCCCGAAGCCCTGAGCGAGGCGCTGATCACCACCGATGACACCCAGCAGCCCCCCAATGTCGAGGTGCCCTTTGCCGATGGGCGCACGTTCTTCGCCAGCATCGCGCCCATTGTGAGCGCGGAAGGCAATGCTTTCGGCAAAGTGGTGGTGATGCGTGATGTGACGCACTTCAAGGAATTGGATGAGATGAAATCGGAGTTCGTGGCGACCGTTTCGCACGACCTGCGCGCCCCACTCACGTTCATCCGGGGGTACGCCACAATGTTAATGATGGTTGGGGAACTCAACGAGAAGCAGCAGGAATATTTAGAACGCATCCTGGTGGGCATTGATCAAATGGGCGCGCTGATCGGGGATTTGCTCAATTTGCGCCGGATCGAGGCCGGTGTGGGTATTCGCCAGGAACCGTGCCGGCTAGGGTTGATTCTGGTCGAGGCCGTGGACACGATGCGCGCGCGCGGCGCGACCAAGGGCACAACGTTGCGCCTGGAACCGACTGAGGGCGCCCCCACCGTCATTGGCGACCGCACCCTATTGCGACAGGCGGTCAGCAATTTGATAGACAATGCCGTCAAGTACACCCCATCTGGAGGGCAAGTCAGCGTGGGACTGACCGTCAACGATAAAGAGGTCATCATCCATATTGCAGATACCGGCATCGGCATTGCGCCGGAGGATCAGGTGCGATTGTTTGAGAAGTTTTATCGCATCAAACGCCGCGAGACCGGCAACATTCAAGGCACAGGGCTAGGGCTGGCGTTGGTTAAATCCATTGTAGAACGGCACAAGGGCCGGGTTTGGGCAGAAAGCGAGGTTGACAAGGGGAGCACCTTCTACATTGCGCTGCCACTGCCAACCGAAGAGCAAGCCCAGCAGGTCGTTGCGCAGACGCCGGCAATCTAGCTGTGGATTTCTACGCACCCACGCCGATCCCCCCCGCGTGGGTCAATTGAGAGCAAGCCACGACACAGAACCTGGCAAATACCGTTTAAATCGGGTGAAACACAACGTTATGTTTGCCGGTTCCGGGCAGGCCGGAGAAGATGACGTGGGAGTTATCCTCGTTGCCAGGCCCGCAGCCGATGTTCCACAAACAGCACGACAGACGGCAAACACACGCCCCCTATGAGGAGCAGCCAGGGGGCAAGATCGCCGAGAATGAGGAGGACCTCATCCCAGGCAGGTTGCGCGGGAGTCTGGCCTTTCGTACTCAACCACAGTCGCCACTCGCGATCTAGTGTGGTCATATCAGTATCCAGCACGCGCTGTACGCCGACGTTGCATCCCAGGCCATCCGCGTAGGCCTGGACCAGCGTGCGCACTTTTGACCAGCCGTAAGTTTGTTGGATGTAGCTCACCATGCTCTGGCTTTGTGCGTAGGATAAAATAGCCTGTTCCCGATCCGCCGAGAAGGGATAACACAGTTTTTCAAAAGGAATCAACGTAGCAGACTGCGTCGCCTTCTCCAAGGCCAACGCATAGGCAGCATCAGGATATTGCTCAAAATGGGAAACCAGGCCCTCATTCAACCAAACCGGCAGGGTCTCATATCCCTGCGGGCCAACCAAGTCGTAGAGGATTTGGTGGGCAATTTCGTGGGGAATGTCCCGCTTCATCTGGATGACCGCGCCATCCCCCGGCGGGATAGCCAACAGCACCACGCCCAGTTCCGGGTAAGCGCGCCCCCCCACCCAATCACGCCCGGACAGCCGCAGCGCCGACTGCAAATCCGGCAAAGAGGGGTAAATATAGAGGGTAATGCTCTCCGGGTGGGGAGCCAGGAGTGTTTGTTCGATGTTCGCAATCGCGTTCAACGCAATGTCCAGTGCGTTGACCATCAACGCCTTGTCGCCGGACACCCAGTTTAGCGTCACGCCGTCTTTTTCCAGCGGTTGCCAGCGGAAGCGGTTGTCGTCGTAGAGAAAATGGGTTTCGTTGGTAGTTTCCTCGACGCCCTGCGCGTTGATGAACTGCCAGCGGTAGGTGATCCGGGCATACGGCGGAAATGGCTCGGTCCGCAGGTCGCGTTGATATTGACCCTGGTTATTTTCCAGCGTCACGGGATAGAGGCGGGTGTTTTCCCGGTTAACGGTGACGAATAACGTGGCCTCAGTGACTGCAGCCCCCGGCGATAAGGCCAACGAGAATGTCGCCGTCTGCCCAAATGTGAAGGTGTGCGTCGCCTTTGCCGTCTCTTGAGCCTGCGCCGCCAGCGTCACACAGCACAACAACAACAGAAAAAGTCCCGCACAGCGCGATACGCGCCAGATGAGGAAACGACTACCGGCCCTTTTCACCGCAGAGACGCAGAGTCCGCCAAGATAGTTCATTCATCCACCTGCTCCATTCACCAGTCACTCATCGCGTCGTCGGTATCTTCCTCGTCCTCGTCATCACCCAACAAGGCCAGGTCTTCCCAGTCTTCTTCAGAAAGCAAGCCTTCCTCCGAAAAAAGCCTTTCTTCCCAGCCGACGTCGCTTTCACCATCAAATTCCGTGGGTGGGCCAAAAAATGAGGCCAGGTCGCCATGAAAAAATTCCAATTCGTCCAAAGCCTCACGCGCGGCCTGACTCAGCGCCTCCTCCTTAGAGCGGCTGTAGCGCGTCAATGCCTGGCGCGCCAAGTCACCGCCAATCTGGCCGAGCGCCCACAGTGTCACCTGTTGGACTTCGGTGTCCACGTCTTCCAGCAATTCCAACAAATCGGGGACGGCTTCGCGCAATTCCAATTCACCGCAAGATCGCGCGGCCTCGTAGCGCATTTCAGGCCAGGAACTGGTCAACTCCTGCCGCACGATGTCCGCCCAGCGCTTGTCCGCACTGCGCCCCATCGCAAAGACTGCGCCCACCCGCATTTTCATGTCAGGATGGGCGTAGGCCCCGGCAATCATGTCCACCACCCCATCCAGAGCGGTGTACGCCAGCGATTCCAGCGCGCGGCGCTTCACTTCCAGGGGTTCGGCAGGGTTATGGTATGCCTGGTGCAGCGCGTGACGCGCCATATCAAAAGGCCGGGGGCGGATTTTTTGCAGTTCCCCCAACAAGATGAATTGCCCCAAAGCCTGCGCCGCCTTCACGCGCGGCGTGATGGCAGCATCGTCGGTCAAGATTTTGCAGAATTGCGCCACCAGCCGCACGTCCTCGTCGCCCATCAGGCCCTCGATGGCCGTCGCGCGAATCTCCGGATCGGCGTCGTGCAGCGCGATGCGAAAAAACGCGGAGAAGTCCATCTCAAAGTCGGCTTCGGTCATGTCCGTCAGGGAATTCACCAAATCGTGGCGTACGGACGACGGGAGAGCCGGCCACAAGGTCGTTAACCGGTGGATGTCGGCGTCCAGCAGCCCTGAAAGGTATTTCAAGTCGTGGGGAGTCGGCATACGATGGTCTTCCAAACTCTCCCACAGTTGCGCAGCAGTCTTTGGGTTCATCCGTGTCCTTATGGCGTCAAATTGACCGGGAAGAAAATGTCCAGAGCCGTGATGAGCGCAAACACGGCCAACATCACCATGAAGGCCACTGTGTAGATGCGCTCGGCCACCGCCGGCGTCAAAGGCTTGCGGCGGATTTTTTCCACAATGATGAACAAAATGTGGCCGCCATCCAATGGCGGAATCGGCAGCAGGTTAAAAATCGCCAGGCTGAGGCTGAGCAGAATCAAGATATTCATGATTGGATACGCCGCGCCGGCCGAAAAACTTTCCTGTACCGATTGTTGCGTAATCTGGCTGATACCCACAATCCCTACCGGACGCGCCATTTCCAGGGGGATCAGGCCCCGGATCACCATAATCGGCGCGCTCAACGTCATCTGCCCCATCAGCAGCACGTAACGGGTACCGTAGTTGAGCGATTTCCCCAGGGGATACCGCAGCAGTTCGCCCGCTTTCGGGATGCCGCCCACGAGGATGCCCAGCGACCCTTCGCCCTGAGGGGGATTGGCGCGCGGGACGGCGCTAAGCGCCACCGTCTCCCCATCGCGCCGCACCGTGAACGTGGTCGGCTGGCCCAGGCTGGCCTGGATATACGTCGAAACGTCTTCCACTTCTTCGACCGGCTGCTCATTGATCGCCAGAATGACGTCGCCCACTTGCATCTCGGCGCCGGCAGCCGGCGAATTCGGCACGATCTCGTCAATCACGACCTCGTAGGCCGGCACGCCGGTGAGGTACAGCAGCACGGCCAGCGCCCAGGCCAGCAGCAGGTTCATCACCGGGCCGGCGAGGTAGATCAACACCCGGTTGCCCGGCGAGGCCGCGTAGAGGCTGTGTTTGCGCGCTTCTTGCTTTTGTTGGAGTTCTTCCGGTGGAATGTCCTCCTCGATGGCCGAGCGTTCCTCGAAAAGGCTTTCCCCCTCCATTCGCACAAAGCCGCCGATGGGCAGCCAGTTCAGCGTAAAGTCGGTTTCCTTCCAGCGGAACAGTTTGAGGATACGCGGCGGGTAGCCAATGCCGAACTCTTTGGCCCACACGCCGGTCTTTCGGGCCATCAGGAAATGGCCGAACTCGTGAACTAAAATCAGGGGGATCAACCCCAACAGGAAACTCAATCCCTGCCCCAATACACCATTAAACAAATTTGACATGCTTATCTCCTACCTCAAGACCAACCCACACTCTATTGCTTTTGGCATTTTTCGATTTTCAGTGTTTAAAGCATTATACTCTAAGGCCCATCCCTGTCCAGAAAATCAACCTCTTAAAAAAACATTGAGGGCTACGACGCACGCCGTAGCCCTCAATGCCTCTGCGAGAGGCGTCTCAAATCATCGCCTGATACGTCAACTGTTTGAACGTGTCCGCCAGCGGATAGTAGTTGTTCGGGCTGTGCTGCGTCATCAGCAGGCCGTAAAGCGCCTGCCGGCGATCCACCCAGAAGTAGGTGTTGAACGCGCCGTCCCAGCCGAACTCGCCCACGGAGCCGGCCTTGCCGGACGCCGACACGTCCATCAGGACGCGCGTGCCCAGACTGTAGCCGTACCCCTGATGGAACAGGTCTTCGCCCTCGGCGAAGCCGTAGGGCAGCGCGGCGGCGGGCGCGTGATTGATCGTGAACAGGTCCACCGTCGTCGGGCTGAGCAGGCGCGCGCCGTGCAATTCGCCGCCGTTGACGAGCATCTGCAAGAAGCGCGCATAATCTTCCAGCGTGGAAACCAACCCACCGCCGCCGGAGAGAAACGCCGGCTTGTTGAAGCGCGGGCTGTCCGCTGGAGTTTCCATCAGTTTCAATTCCGCCGGCCCTTCCGTGTGCCCATAAAGCGCCGTCAGGCGGTTGGCTTTTTCTTTGGGGACATAGAAATCCGTGTCCACCATGCCCAACGGACCGAAGACACGCTCTTTGAAAAACTCGTCCAACGGCTTGCCGGAGATGATCTCGACAAGGTGGCCCAACACGTCAATTGCCAGGCTGTAGCGCCACTTCGTCCCCGGCTGGAAGGCCAGCGGCAGGCGCGTCAGCCCTTCGACCATATCCTTTACTGTAGCTTGTTGTGGGTCCAGCCCGGCTTCCTTCTGTGACTTCTGATACAACCGATCCACCGGATCATTCTGATTCCAGCCGTAGCTCAGGCCGGCGGTATGGGTGAAGAGGTGGCGGAACGTGACCGGACGGATCGGATCGGCCAATTCCACGCCGTCCGCCGTCTCCCGCACGAACACCTTCACGTCTTTGAAGCCGGGGATGAATTCGGAGACGGGTGTGTTCAGGGTGAAATACCCCTCTTCGTACAGCATCATGATAGCAACCGCCGTCACCGGCTTGGTCATCGAAGCGATGCGGAAGATGGCGTCGAATTCCATCGGCCGCTGCGCCTCCCGATCCATCCACCCCTGCTTTTCCAGGTAGACGGTCTCGCCGCGCCGGGCGACCGTCGTAATCAGGCCGGCGATCTTCCCATCGTCCACATATCGCTGCATCGCCGCGCCGATACGCGCCAGCCGCGCGGCTGAGCATCCTACCGCTTCAGGTACACTTGTTCGCATTGAAAGCCTCCTTGAAGTATTCGGGTGTGTAACGCACAAAACGCCATTATAGTCCCATTCATCGGTTTCACATAAACCGGTTTGTCATATAATGTTTAAAACGCAATGGAGGTGACACATGAAACGGTCTGCTATGGTTGTAGGACTGTTGGCTTTGTTACTGGCGCCGGCTTGTCAGAATCTCCGTCCCTTCAAATGCGCCGATCCCCTCGGTTGTGTGACGCTTGCGCCTGAAGCCCCCCTCCGGTTGGGCGTGATTCACGATTTAAGCGGCGGCGGCGCCGTCTTCGGCGTCGAGCAACGCAATATTTTCGAGCTGGTCGTGGCCGAACACGACGGCCAACTCTTAGGACATCCGATCCAGGTCCAGGTCGAGGACGAACTCTGCACGGCGGAGGGCGGCGCGAACGCAGCGCTGCGCATCACCGCCGTCCCAGAGACCGTCGGCATCTTCGGCACGACTTGCTCCAGCGCGGCGGCGGCGGCCATGGGGGTCATTTCTGACACCGGCATGGTGATGATCTCCGGCGTCAACAGCGCGCCTTCGCTGACCTCGTTTGGCGGCGACGCCGGGGCGGACTGGCGGCCGGGCTACTTCCGCACGATGCTGAACGTCGCCGAGGAAGCTGATGCGACCGCCGTGTACATCTACCAGGAGTTGGGCGTCACCCGGGCGGCCACGGTGGACGATGGCGATACATTTTCCCTGGCCTACAAAGAAGTCTTCGCGCAGAAGTTCGTCGAATTGGGCGGCAAGATCGTGGCCGAGGTAACGGTGAACAAGGGTGACACCGACATGCGCCCGGTGTTGGAAGCCATCACCGCAGCCGAGGCGCAATTGGTGTTTCTCTCGTTGTTCCCGCCTGAAGGCGCGGCCCTGGTGCAGCAGGCCCGACAGGTCCCGGGGATGGAAACCCGCATCATTTTCGGCGGCGGCTCGCTGCGCACCGACAACTTCCTCGCCGCCGCCGGCGACGCGGCGCTTGGCATGTATTTCGTCGGTTCGGCGCCGCCAGTGGAAGGCCCGGCCAATGATGCGCTGGTCGCGGCCTACACCGCTCGTTTCGGCGCGGCCCCGCAGACCGTTACCTATGCCTACGGGTACGACGCCGCCAATCTGTTGCTCCACGCTATCGAGGCCGTGTCTGTGCAGGAGGAAAATGGGACGCTGCACATCGGACGCCAGGCGCTCCGCGACGCGTTGTACACCACCCAAGACTTTTCGGGCGTCACCGGCGCAATTCAATGCAATCCCTTGGGCGACTGTGCGGTGGTCCGATTCGATTTTCTCAAAATGACGACGCCGGTCAACCATGTCCAGGAACTCCTCTCACAAGTGGTCTACACATACAGGCCGTGATGTGAACTTGCGCTCACTGGCCGCGCGGCGCTGGCGCGCCCTTAGCATCACCACCAAATTCTCGGTGGCGTTCGGACTGCTGCTGGGGATGATCTTGCTCGTCGCCCTCAGCAGTTACCTGGCGCTGACCGCCGTGCGCCGCGAGACGGAAGCCGCCATTGTCACCAGCACCGAAATTCAAAAACTGGTGCTGGAAATGGATCAAGGATTAGCCAACGCCCGTCGGCTCCAAAGCGATTTCTTCTTGCAGTACTCCTCTCTCGGTTTTGAGGAAGCTGAGTCGCGCTATGTGAAACCGGCCATCACGCAAATCACCCAGGTTATCACCCACAGCACGACGCTCAAAGCTCTCATTGCGCAATCTGATGTCAGCGCAGCCCTGCGCGCACACGACGCCGACCTGAATCTCTATCTTTCCTCGGCAGAACGTAACGCGCGCATTTTCCTGGAAGCGGTGGAGATGACGGCAGTTCTCTCTGCCCCTGAAACAGGACTGTTGGATCAACTGGCCGTCCAGTCTGCACAATTGTCCACACTGCTGGCAGAATCCCAGTCAACCGATCTCTTGCTGATCTACTATGAGATGCAGGCTTTTGAGCAGGAGTATCTGATCACCCGCCGCCGCCCCGTTTCGCAATCCGCCCTCAACGTGGGCGCGCACTTGCGCCAGGCAATTGAGGAGTCCCCGGCGTTGGATGCTTCTCAAAAGACCGCCGCGCAGGGGTATCTCCGGCAATACCTGGCGTTGACCGAGCAGATTGCGGATTTGGATGTGACGATGCGCGGCAAATTCAACGACTTTGATCTGCAAGCTGCGTCGTTGGAGCCGATTTCGGCGAAGCTGCTCGTGCTGGCCGACGCCGAAGTGACGCGCGCCCGCCAACAAATCCGGCAGACCAGCCGGCTGGCGGTCGGTGTCATGAGTGGTATTTCAGTGCTGGGGATCGGCGCGGCCCTGGTCATCGGCAAATTGCTTAACAACAGCATTACCCGCAACGTCATCGCTCTGACGCGCACGGCGGCGAATTTGCAGCGCGGCGACCTGGGCGCCGCCGCGCACATCCGCAGTGAGGACGAACTGGGACTCTTGGCGACCACCTTCAACGCGATGTCCGCCGAAATTCGCGCCAAAGTGACAGAATTGACCGCGCTCAACGAGGCGTTGCAAACCAGCGAGAAGAAATATCGCAAACTGTTCGAGGATTCCTATGATTGCATCGCGTTGGTGACCCTAGATGGGGAAATCCTGGATATCAATCCGGCGGGAGAACGGCTCTTGGGCAGCGCCCGCGAAACACTCATCGGACGTAACGCGCGCACTTTATACGTCAATCCGCAGGATCGCGAGCGGCTTTTAAACGGAATAGAAGGGAAAGGCATCAACAGTATCGAAACCCAATTGCGCCGGCCGGATGGCGTGCAAATCCACACCTTGCTGAGCACCACTGCGCAACGGGCAGAAGATGGCCGCATCACCGGCTTGCTCACCATCATCCACGACATCACCGAGCGCATCCGCGCCGAGCAGTCGCAGCAGGCGGCCGCGGAAGAACGCGCCCGTCTCTTGACCGAAATCCGCGAGCAAGCGCGGCGCGTTCAGCAAATTGTGGACACGGTGCCGGAAGGCGTGCTGCTGCTGGACAGGGAGTGCCGCATTGGCCTGGCGAATCCGACGGCCCGGCAGTACCTTCAACTCCTATCCGCGGACGCCGACACTCCGTTGACCCATTTGGGCGACCGCCCCATCCAGGAGTTGTTGACTTCTCCTCCCAAGGGGCTGTGGCACGAAGTCACTGTGGCGAGCGCGACGCAGCAAGTCTTCCAGGTGCTGGCGCGCTCTGTCGAAAATGGCCCGCAGCCGGGCGGCTGGGTGTTGGTGATTCACGACGAGACGCAACAGCGGCAGATTGAGCGGCAAATCCAACAGCAAGAGCGGCTGGCGGCGGTAGGGCAACTGGCGGCGGGAATTGCCCACGATTTCAATAACATTATGGCCGCAATCGTGTTGTATGCGCAAATGATGGCCCGTTCTCCCACCCTCTCCCCCCGCGACCAGGAACGCATGCAGACCATCAATGAGCAGGCGCTCCATGCCAGCAATCTGATCCAGCAAATTTTGGATTTCAGCCGGCGGGCCGTGTTGGAACGCCGTCCATTGGACTTAGCGCCGCTGCTTAAGGAACAGGTTAAACTTTTAACGCGCACCCTGCCAGAAAACATCCAGGTAGAATTGCACATGGGAAACGCCGACTACACAATCCAGGGCGATCCCACCCGCCTCCAGCAGATATTCATGAATCTGGCAGTCAATGCCCGCGACGCCATGCCCGACGGCGGATGGCTCGGCTTCAGCCTGGAACGCGTCCACTTCTCGCTGATCAAGGACATTCCGTTGCCCGGCATGACCCCCGGCGACTGGATCGTGCTCACGATTGCGGATACTGGGGTCGGCATCCCGGCCCACGTCTTGCCGCACATTTTTGAACCTTTCTTCACCACGAAAGCGCCGGGCAAAGGTTCCGGCCTGGGATTGGCGCAGGTACACGGCATTGTTGGGGCGCACGAGGGCTTCATTGACGTCCAAACCCAGACGACGCCCCTGGCGCAAACTTCAGAGGCGCCTGCCCCAATCACCGGAACCCGCTTTGTTCTCTACCTCCCCGCCTACTCCCACAACCAACCCACGCCGCAATTACAAGAAACCGCAGTCCTGCCCCATGGACAGGGGGAGACCCTCCTGTTGGTCGAAGACAACGCGGCCACCCGCGCCGCGCTGGTTGAGAGCCTGCAACTGCTCAATTACCGGGTATTGACTGCCGAGGACGGCCAAAAAGCGTTAGCCATCCTGGCGCACCCACAAAACGACATCGCGCTGATTGTGAGTGATGTCGTTATGCCCAATATGGGCGGGATCGCGCTATTCCACATCCTGCACGAGCGAGCCATCCCCATCAAAATCATCCTGCTCAGCGGCCATCCCCTGACCGACGAGTTGGAGGCTTTGCAAGCTCAAGATGCGGCCAGCGATACCCCCTTGCTGGCCGGCTGGCTGCTCAAACCGCCCACATTGGAGAGACTGGCCGGAATTGTGGCGCGAGGGTTGGCCGGTTAAGCCGCAAGCTGCTGCAACGTCTCAAACGCGGCCTTTGCCTGCGCCGCCATATCCTCCCACTTGCCCTCAATGGACACCGGGCCGTCGTAGCTGGCCTCTTTGAGGGCGCGGAGGAACGCGCTGAAGTCGCACGCCTCAAAGCCGGGCGCCACCCGCGAATCTCGCGTAGCAATATGGACGTGACGTAGCAGGTCCCCGTAGATCAAGATCGCCTCATAGTCGTTGTCGTCCAGCAGCCAGTGATAGGCATCCACCAACAGCCGCACGTGGGGATGATCCACGTCTTGCACGTAGCGGCCCGCCTCGCGCACCGAGGTGAGCACGTTGCACTCGCGCTGATTGAGCGGCTCGACGACCACCGTGACGGCGCGCTGCTGCGCCAGCGGCCCGATCATCCTGCCGAACTCCACCAACTGCTGCCAGGCGATGTCGCGGTCGAAGTCATCGGGGATGTGGCGCGCGCCGCCGGAGCCGAAAACGATGGTCTTGACGCCCACCTGCTCCGCGCGCGCAAACGCGACGCTCACGTACTGCCGCAGCGCGTTCGTATTAACGTCCGGGCCGGTGATTTTAAGGTCGCCCGGCACAAAACTGTTGGCCGCAATCGCCGGGATGGGCGATGTTTGGATACGCGCCAGCTCCGGGGCAAAGGTCGCATCGTCCGCCAGCGGCTTGAGGTGATTCTGGACGTTCAGCTCGATGAAATCAAATCCCGCCGCAGCCAGCGCGGGGGCAAATTGAGGGTCGGCGCACACGCCAAGTTTCATGTCCAATCTCCTTTATCTTACCATTGAAAGTACGATTCGCCGTTTGCCGATCTGAAAGTGGGCGACGGCGCGATAATCCGCGTGGACTACCTTCTGGCTTTTGTCCGACGCCACCGCCACGATCGCGTCCGGCGCCAACAAAGAACGCAGGGATTCAAGCATCTGCCATACCGGCGGACGGGCCGTGTCCGCAATTTGCCAGGTCGTGTGTTGCCCGTAGGGTACGTCGGTGAGGACGATGTCTATCCGCCGCCCGTCCAATCCTTCTTGAAGCGTCTGAGAACGCATCACGTCGGCGTGAAACAGGTGCGTTTGCAGGTTATGAGCCTGGGTCAACTGACACAAACGAGCGCGCAACGACTGCGCGCTTTCCAACGCTTCCGCGTGTGAGGGCTTGCAGTAGCGCTTCAACAGCGTTTCGATTTCCGCGATCCGGTCGTCCAGCCCGGGCAGCGTCAACAGGGCGAAGTTGCGCCGGGCCAGGGTGATCGCCTGCTCGTCCACGTCGGAGCCGATGAGCATTTCAAGGTCGTCCCAGTGCCCATAGGCCAGCGTGCTGAGATGATAAGCGCCGCCGCAACAGGGGTCGTAGAGCGTACACGGCCCGGACAACCCGTGGGCCGCGCGGACGGCCAGGCAGCGCTGGAACATCTCGCTGACCAGTCGCACGGGAAAGGCCGGATAGCCGGGGAGGCTGTGGAAGACCTTGCCTCCGGCGTAGTCCGCGTAGTTTTCCCGGTCGGCAGCGAACTGATAGGGCATCGTTTCTTGCTTCCTGCCTCATACACTGTACTTGTTGACTTCGCCTACGTGCAGCGGCGGTTGCAGGTCGTCGGTGTGATCTTTCCACAGCCGGTACAGGTCTACCGCGCGGCGGAACAGCCATGAGGCTTTGGGCGGCACGATGATTTTCATCGTGTCTTGCTGCAAGGCGTCCAGGCTGAACCATCCGACGCGGCTGCCGGCCATGTCGTCGCCCGGTTGGACTTCCCCGCCTTCGTAGGCCAGCAAATAATTGATGCTGAACATGTACGTCACGTTGGCGTCGTAGTGGAAGTTGTAGGCGTGAATGACGCCCAACGGGCGCAGCCGCAAGTCTGGCCCGGCCTCCTCGTGCGCCTCACGGAGCGCGCAATCGAGCACCGTTTCGCCCGCGTCCATCCCGCCGTTGACGACTTCCCACCAGCCCTTGCGCTGCGGATGTGCGAGCAGCAGGAATTCCTCCCGTTCGTTGATGATATAGCTCAACACGGCTACCGGGAAACACGGAAATTGCCGGCTGCCGTTGACTGTAGTGACGGTCGGTTGCATAGGATTTCCTTCAAACAGGTAAAGAGTAATAAGTAATGAGTAATACGACTCATTACTCATTACTCATTACTCATTTCTCTATCGCGTAATCTGCCAATCCCCGGCTTCGCCGGAGAGCGGCGCGAAGGACAGGTTGCCGGATTCTCCCACTTTGACGCGCAATTCGTTGACGATGGAACCGCCGTAGAAGGTGCAGTTTGCCAGCGTATCGCCCGGCGCAAAGTCGGTCAGCGGCGACTCCGGGGCGACGCCGTCCGCATACACCAGATACACCGTTCCCCAGGGATTGTCAAACAGGAAATTGAGCGTTCCCGCCGCCGGCGGCGTTCCTTCGGTTGACGGCGTGAACGAGTAAGAGCCGCCCGCCAGCGTCAGTGTGCCGTTGAACCAGACCGTCTGTCCATCCACCGTATAGCTCTGCGCCACCGTCCACGGCCCTTGCAGCGCCCACGCCACCGAGCCTTCGATCACCGGCACGACTGGCGAAGGCGTCGCCGTCGGCGGGAAGTCGCGCACTTCGATGGTGGGGGTCGGCGTGGGGGCATCGGGAGTGGAGGTGATGGCAAGACTAGGCGGATTGTCGCGCACTTCGATGGTCGGCGTCTCAGTAGGCGGCAAGACGGTGGGGGGAGAGTCACGCACCTCGATGGTCGGCGTCTCGGTGGGCGGCGCTATCATGGGGGGGGAATCACGCACTTCGACGGTTGGCGTCTCGGTGGGCGGCGCTACCTCCGGCGGCGTCACGCGCACCTCAATACAGGCCGTCGCCAGCGCGCCGACGACGGCGGCAGTGGCGGCGCTCTGCGCCAGTCGTTCCAGGGGGGTGAGCTTTACCGCCAGGGGATGGGGCGCGACGACGGCGGGCGCCTCCCCGTGGACGTGAATCCGCAGATGGCGCGGCCCTACGTCCACCTCATCCTTGTCCAGCAGGATAACCGGCTTGGCGAACGGCACGTCCAGGCTGCGCCCGGCGCGGCGCACCGTCGCGGGCGCGGCGCCCTCCGGGCGGTACAAAATCAGCCGGTCGTCCGCCGAAACCCACAGCTCGCAGGCCACCGCCTGTTCGCTGAACCAGATCGCGCGCCCGGCGTCATTCAGCCGCAATCCCGGCTGGCGGCCCGGCAGCGCCACACACTGCACATAGCGAGACGCCTTCGGCGCGTCCAAATCCTCAATACAAATAGCTAATGGTTTTGGCATAACACACCTCAAAGAATCAAGAATCAAGAATCAGCGAGTGAGCGAGAAAGCGGATCAGCGGATCAGCGGATCAGCGAGATAGGAGTTAGGAGTTAGGGGTTAGGAGTTAGGAGTTAGGATCACTTTGTCACCCTCTCTCCCCCTCTCCCCCTCTCCCTCTCCCCCTGTCTACCGTCTACCGTCTACCGTCTACCCCCTACACATCCAACAAATGCCGCGACGGCTGCACCGGGCGCAAATCCGGCGTCTCGATGCCGCGCCGGTGGGCTTCGTGAAGCAGGAAGGCCAGCGACCACTCCACAGCAGTAACGCGATCTTCGGCCAGCAGTTCGCTGAGGATGCGGACGCGCCAGGGGCCGCAGGGCGGCGTGTCGGCGTCGCCGGTGTACAGCAGATTCTCCGAGCGGCAGCCGCCGCCGCAGAGTGTGGCGAGCGGGCACGCGGCGCACGTCGGCAGGTCGGCGGCGCGGTGCGGATGATCGCGGATAGCGGCCACCGCCGCCGCAAAGCCGTCGTCATCAAGATGCCCCACCTGCTCTTCCATCTTGAAGCAGTTGAAGAGCGCGCCGTCGCTGCGGATGTGGACGTGCTGGCCCAGTGCGCAGCCGCAGCCCTCGCGGCGGAAGGTCAGCGGCGCGGACTGTGGGGCGGGGATGGCCTCGCCCGCCTCAAACGCCACTTGATCCAGCGCGGCGTCCAACGCCTCCCGTCCCGGAAACAGATGATCGCCGGCCTCGCGCCCGCTGAGGTAGAGCACCCCAAACGTGATCGGCGTATCGGGCGGCAACTGTCGGCGCAGGTGCGCCATCTCATCCGCGATGACCGCGACGTGCTGCGGCATAAACATCACGTCCACCGTGGCCCGCCCGCCGTGCGCCGCCAGCCGGTGAATGCCGCGCAGCGCCGCGTCAAACCGGCGCGCGCCAGAGATCGCGTCGCACGTCGCCGGCTCCGGCCCGCCGAGACTCACGCGCACCAACATCCCCGCCTGCGCCAGCCGGGCCGTCCGCGCGGCCAGGCCGTCGTTTGCCAGGGGGATGCCGTTGGTGAAGATCGTCAGCGGCAGGCCCAGCCGCATAATGTCGTCGGCCAGATCGAGCGCCCAGGGGACGAGCAGCGGCTCGCCGCCGAGCAGGGCCACCGCCGTCTGCGGGCCGAGCGTCGCCGGAATCTGCCGCACCACGTCGCGCAGTCGTTCAAGCATCACTTCCTCGGCGCGCGGGCCGCCGGAGTTGGTGCAGCAGTAGGCGCAGGCCAGGTTGCAGGCGTTGGTGAGCTGCAATTGGACGCTGGGCGCGTCGTACTTCGCCGGGCGCGGCGGGCCGAAGAAGCCGTGCCGTTCCAGGTCGGCGCGCAACGATGGGGAGAGCGCATCCAGAGGGGCCTGCCCGGTCACAGCCGCGCGCGCGGCTTCCACTTCCTCTGGCGGGATGCGACAGAAGACGGCGTGGGCGCGAGAGACTAAAAGCATCCCCGCGAAGAGCGGCAGGAAAGTACAGTCTTTGGGAAACATAGCCAATACCTCTCTTATTACTCAGGACGGCGCTGGTAGCTTTCCAATTCTTCCAGCGCCGGCATTTCTGGCGATACCAGACAATAATGCTTCTCCGCGACCACAGCAACACTCACCTCGGTTTGTTCAAACGCGAATAGGGCAATCAGCTTATCTTTCATAAATTGCGCTACAAGTGGTGTGTGTAATCTTTTTCATTGAGATAAGGTGATGACGTCATGACTGCGTCTATGGTTCCCAGAGGAATGATTGTACTCAAATGACATGCATCCATCCGATACATCGGTTTCAGAGTGGGGAAAACCGGCCACGAGGCGCAGGTCATCCGCCATTTTGTCCATCTGGGATAGCCAAGGGCCAATCACCAGAGCATCCTCTTCGAGTTTTCCAACGCCGACTTCAGGGCCAAAACGCAAATTACTGGCCGAAGAAACTAGCACATCAGCTAAGAACCTATCCGAAAATTATAGCGGCGTTGTGCCGCTGCGCCGGGTCTTGCGGCTAA
>JAKQHY010000211.1 GCA_029555965.1 Chloroflexota bacterium
GAGGAGATGTTCCGCGTCAACGTGGGCGGGACGTTCAACGTGTTCCAGGCGGCCGCCGCGGCCGGGATCAAGCGGGTGGTCTGCGCCAGTTCGATCAATGCGCTGGGCTACAATTTCGGCGTGGACTTCCCGGCGGGGCAATTGCGCTATTTCCCCATTGACGAGGAGCATCCGCTGTACACGACCGATTCCTATTCCTTCTCCAAGCAGATGATCGAGGAAATCGGCGGGTATTTCTGGCGGCGCGAGGGCGTCAGCAGCGTGTTCCTGCGCTTCCCGGCCGTCTACGATCTGGAGGCCGACCCGCCTTCGATTTTGACGAACTTCGTCACTGCCTGCGAGAAACAGACCGCCGCCATGCTGGCGCTGACGGAACCGGCGCGCACCAAGCGCGTCCGCGCGATGATCGCCCGCTTCGAGGAACGCGCCCGGAATCGGGAGTGGGAGACACAATTCGATTTCAGCGCGCTGGACACGAATATCATGTTCGGGCGCAGCAACTTTTGGACGAGCCTGGACGTGCGCGATGCGGCGCAGGCGGCGGAAAAAGGACTGCTGGCGGATTTCACGGGCAGCCACGCGCTCTACGTGACCGACTCTCGCAACTTTGTGCGGCTCTCTTCGCAGGAACTGGCGGCCGTCTTCTTCCCGGAGGTCACGGAGTGGAAGCGCCCCGTCCCCCGCACGGAGACGCTGGTAAGCATCGCGCGGGCGCGTGCGCTCATCGGCTTCGAGCCGGCCTACTCCTTCAACGCGGAGGGCGCGTAAGTCGGGAAATCGCCGCTTTCCAAGTAGTGTCCTTTCACCGCAGAGCACGCTGAGGCCGCTGAGACCCTATAAAAATCTCTGCGATCTCTGCGTACTCTGCGGTGCAAAAGCGCCATCCTTGCGTAAAGCCTAACCCCTTTCACTCCATTGAATCCAACGGTCGGTAATTCACCCCTAATTCCGTCAGCCGCCGCAGGTGCGTCTGCAAGCGCGCGACGAAGCCGGCGTAGTCTTTGTGTTCAGCCGGCGTCCACGCCACCTCCGCCAGCGCGCACAGGCGCGGATAGGCCATGTATTCCACGTGCGCCGGCGTCTTGATGTACTCCGTCCAGAGCTGCGCCTGCGCCCCCAGGACGTGGTGCGCCTTTTCCGCGTCAATCTCCGCGCTGACCGGCTCGTAGCTATACACCTTTTCCAGCGGCACAAACCCGCCGATGGCTAACGGCTCCGCGTCACGGTTCTCCGACTGGTAGTAATCCAGGTACAGGTACGAATTGGGCGCCATCACCACGTCGTGCCCGGCGGACGCGGCGTCAATGCCGCCCTGGACGCCGCGCCACGACATTACCGTGGCGTTGGCGGCCAGCCCGCCTTCGAGAATCTCGTCCCACCCCAACAACCGCCGCCCGCGCTCCGTGAGATAAGCGTCCATCCGGCGGATGAAGTAGCTCTGCAATGCCTCCGCATCCTTCAGCCCCAATACCTGCATGCGCGCCTGCGCCGCCGGGCTGGATTCCCACTGCACTTTCGGAACCTCGTCGCCGCCGATGTGGATGAATTCACTGGGGAACAGCGTCAACACCTCATCCAGCACGTTCTGGAGAAATTGGAGTGTGCTTTCCTCAACGTTGTAAACATTCTCGTTGACGCCCCAGGTGGTGTAGACCGGCAGCAGCTCGCCGGTGTTGCCCAGTTCCGGGTAAGCCGCGATGGCGGCCTGCGCATGGCCGGGCATCTCGATTTCCGGCACGACGGTCACGCCGCGCGCCTGCGCGTAGGCCACGACCTCGCGCACCTCGTCCTGTGTGTAGAAGCCGCCGTGCGGCGTTCCATCGAACTCCGGCTTGAGATGATGGCGCGGATGTCCTACCACCGTTTCCTTGCGCCACGCGCCCACCTCGGTCAGGCGAGGATACCGCTTGATTTCGATCCGCCAGCCCTGATCGTCGGTGAGATGCCAGTGGAAGACGTTGAGCTTGTGCAGCGCCAGCAGGTCAATGAACTTCAGCACAAAGTCTTTTGGCATGAAATGTCGCCCCACGTCCAGCATCGCGCCGCGCCAGCCGAAGCGCGGGGTGTCTTCAATCTCCACGCAGGGGATGTCCCAGGCCACGTCCGAGACCAGCGCGGCGCGGAAACTCTCCGGCGGCGCCAACTGCCGCAGCGATTGGAGCGCGTAGAACAGTCCGACCGGCTGCGGCGCGCGCAGAGTGACCTCCCGCGGCGTGACGGTCAGGCGATACCCTTCCGCGCCCAGGTCGGCCAGGGCGGGGTCAAGGCGGAAGACGAGGGCCGGGGCATTGGCGGCGGCTTCCGCAGCGGCCAGCGGGAAGCCGGTCGCCGGCGCGAAGGCCGCGCGGCACAGCGCTGCTACCTCACGCGCCGCCGCGTCGGCCACAAGCACCGTATCCGGCGTCAGGGTAAAGGAACCTTCCCCCAAACTCGCATGTACTGGTTCGGGCACAATCATCACGTGCGTCATACCTATCCTCCTGATGTGAAATGTAAGCCATCGTGTGGTGTAACCACAACCAAATTTTCACCACGGAGACACTGAGGGCACGGAGAAAAACAAGGGGTCAAATCTCCGTGCGCTTCGTACCTCCGTGGTTAAACAAGAATGATTCGCGCGGAACATATAGATCTTGTCGGCCAACACTATGAGGTTTGCACCACGCAACCCTGACGTTTCGCCGCCTCATGCGAAGCAATGTGACCATTCTAGCACGGGAACAAACCGCCGCAACCGTTTTTTGACTTTCACCCCAACCTCACTATGATGAAAGTATCGGCAGCAAGTGGCCCGTCTGGTGAACGACTCGTCATATCTTTGCGCGTTCCAGGCGCAAAGAGGGTTTTTGAGATGTTTTTGATTGGCGGGGTACCCCGCCAATCAAAAACATTCTTTTTCCTGCGGCTTTAGCCGCGCCATCTGGCAGGTGCAGCTATGATCGTGCAATTCCTTTCCATTGTGATTTTCACGTTTTCTTTGACGTTGTTGGTGTTGGGCGCGGTGACGTGGTGGATTGAACGTGAGCGCAAGCGGGTGCTGGGGGTGTGGATGATCGCCAGCGGCCTGTTCATCGCTATTGGCTACGCGCTGCTGGGCAGTCGTTTCTCCATTGCGTGGTTTGGCCGTCTGATCGTCGCTGTGGACCTGCCCCTGCTCTGGGCGACGGCCATCCTCTATACCATCGGCGTATTGGGCGGCATCGGGCTGGCCGGGGGCATTTTCATGTGGATGTCGGGCCGGCTGACGCGGCTCAAGCCCACCCGCATAGAAAAACAGCTGGCGGCGTACATCGGTGTTATTCTGCTGGTGGCGCTGGTCATCAGCCTGATTGCTGTGCTGTTGAGCCGGTAAGGGCAAATATTTCTCAACGGATTGAACGGAATTTAACGGATTTCCCTTCCGTTGAATCCGTTCATTCCGTTGAGCCATAGTGAGAGGAGAAAGCGATGCTCTACACACGGGACATGCTCGAAAAGTTTGAGGACCAGACCCTCGCGCCTTACGGTTTCCGCAGCCGGGACTCGCGGGGGCGTGTATATCTCCAGGAAGAGGCGGATTACCGCACTTGCTTCCAGCGGGATCGAGATCGTATCTTGCACACCACCCCCTTCCGCCGCCTGGAATACAAGACACAGGTGTTCGTCAACTACGAGGGCGACTATTACCGCACACGGCTGACGCATACCCTGGAAGTCGCCCAAATCGGGCGCACGATGGCCCGCGCGCTGGGCGCCAACGAAGACCTAGTGGAGGCCATCTGCCTGGCGCACGACCTGGGCCATCCACCCTTCGGCCATTCCGGCGAGGTCGCGCTCAACCGGTTGCTGGCCGACGCCGGCGGCTTCGACCACAACAAACAGTCGCTGCGCATCGTGGAGACGCTGGAATGTCGCTACCCCGACTTCCCCGGCCTGAATTTGACGTGGGAAGTGCGCGAAGGCATCGTCAAACACGAGACGGAATACGACGCCGCCGACGCCAGCCGGTTCGACCCGGCGCTGCGCGGCACGCTGGAGGCGCAGCTCGCCAATCCCGCCGACGAACTGGCCTACACCGCCCACGACCTCGACGACGGCCTGCGTTCTGGCCTGATCCAACCGGCAGACCTGGACGGCGTCGCCTGGTGGGAGCGGCTCAAGGAGAGCCTAGGGTGGGACGGCGCTGGCTTCAACCGGCTGTGGCGGCACCGGCTGGTGCGGCGGCTGTTGGGGCTGCTGATCACCGACGCCATCGAGGAGACGGCGCGGCGTATCCAGACGTCCGACGTTGCCTCTGCGGCGGACGTGCGCGCCTGGCCGGAAAAACTCGTGGCCGCGACCCCAGAGGTGGCCGCAATGACGCGCGAACTGAAAAAATTCCTCTACGCGCATCTGTACTGCCATCCCCGTGTGATGCGGATGCAGACCAAGGCCGAGCGCATCCTTACGGCGCTATTCGACGCTTACGTCGCCGAGCCGCGCCAGCTCCCCCAAGAAGAGCAAGCTAAGTTAGATACACGCTCGCTGCCGCGCATCGTATGCGATTACATCGCCGGGATGACCGACCGCTATGCTCTGGAAGAATACGCCAAAATGTTCGACCCGTTTGAACGGGTATAGGCGCGGCGTGGTCCAGATAGGTTTGCGATGAAGGGCTACCGCCCGTCACCGCAAACCCTCTTTTTACCGGCGGCTTCAGCCGCAAAATCTGCCCGGTAAGCATGGTCTGACGCGAATGCCCAAGCCCTGGCGATGTTTGACAGTTCTTTCAAATTGCGTATACTTGGCTTCGTCGGTTAGCGTTAGCGTCGGAGGTTGGCTCCGGTGCGAGCGACAATCTATATCTTAGTATGAAGTAGGAGTAAACAGAATTACCATGAGTGACCGGATCAAAGGAACAGTGAAGTGGTTTAACGCCGCCAAAGGCTATGGTTTCATTTCTCGTGAAAACGGGGAGGACGTGTTCGTCCATTATTCAGCTATCCGCTCTGATGGCTACCGCAAACTGTTGGAAGGCCAGTCGGTGGAATTTTCTCTTGTAGAGACCCCCAAAGGATTGCAAGCGGCTGACGTTGATATGCAGTAGACGTCAGTGGTGTAGCATTTTCTATGCTTTTTGCTAAAGAAACCACCCAGTATGGGTGGTTTCTTTGTTATTTCTGTTATTTCCCAGAGCTTGACAGAACTTTACTTGCCCCTTAAACTGAGGAGCAATGGAGCAGCATAATCAAGTTCTACGATTTCAAGAGGGTGCGCGTAGTCCACACCCTAGCTCGGAAATCATCGTGACCGGCCATCCCCCACGCGGGGCTGTCATTGTGGGCGAAGAGCTGGTGATTGTGGTTGACCTGACTCCCCCGCTGCCCCAACGCAGCCGGGAAATCCGCGCCGTTGCCGCCCAAACCTACCAAACCTCGTCCGGCAGCGTGGTGGCGCGTTTGCGGCGCGCCTTAGCCGAGGCGAACCGGTATTTGGTCCATATCAACTTGAATGCTGCGCCGGGCGCCAAATGCGCCGGCAGTATCACTTGCGCCGCCTTTGCCGACAACGAGCTGTTCTTGGGGCAAATTGGGGCCGGCTATGCGTTTGTGTATCACCCGGATGGGCAATTTGAGACATTCCCCCGCCGCACTCAGTTACTTATGCCTCTGGGCGGCGCGCTGCCGCCGGTGATCACGGTTGGGTACACTACCCTGGAAGAAAACTGTGTGGTGTTGCTGGCAACCACGCCCATTGCTGAATCTCAGGCGCGCGAACGTTGGCAGGAAATCCTGGCGACGACGCCACCGGAGGCGCTGGCGCTTCCAATCGGCGCCATGTTAGCCCAGAGCGGCGCGTCGGGGAGCCTGGCGCTCATTCACCTGCTGCCCGAAAAGTCCTCCGCGCTACAGCCCGCTAAACCACGCCGCCTCCGGGATTGGTGGGGCCGGTCGCGCAAGACATCGTTGCCAACAGAATCGGCGTCTGTGGAGCCTTCGCGGTTGGAACCCACTTCCATTTTGCCGGAAGGCTCTCAGCCGGCGCCACCTTCCTCGGTCAGGGGCCATCCGCCCATCCAGGAACCGGAACCTTCGGCGCCACTGCCGGAATTTCTGCGGCGCCGACTCTCACCGCACAATGCGGTCGCGCCGTCGGCGGAATTCACGCCAGGCTCGAAGAAGCTTCATCTGCCGGCGTTCAACCTGTCCTCCCTGGGCGCGTGGGCGAGCGACGTATTTCATGGTCGCTCTCAGCCGCGCACTCGTGCGACCACCGCCGAACGGGCGCGCTTGCGTCACGCCTTACGCGCTTTGCTGCCCGGCCGGATCGAGGCTACACCTGTCGCGGCCCGGACGGCTCCCCATGAGAACGGGACCGTGATGGGCGGTCTGGTGTTGGGGGTGTTTCTGCTGATCCTTTTCATTACCCTAACCGAATACTGGCAGCTCGGCGGCCCGCATCGGGCCACTACTTTGTTGGAGAGGGCGAAGACTGCGCGGCAAACTGCCTATGCCAGCCAGGAAGCTGCCGACTGGCGACGTCTGTTGGAGTTGAGCCATCAAATTGTGACGATAGACCCCCGCAACCAGGAGGCTACACACCTTAAAACCGAGGCGCAGCAGGCCATTGATGCCCTGGAAAATGCCGCCATGCTGGATGTGCGGCAATTGCTTGACCTGGGAGTGGCGCCCACGCCGCGCCGTTTGTTGGTGACGGAGCGCTGGCTGTATGTGTTGGACACGGCCAACGACGAGGTCATTGGGTTGGAAATGCAGACGGATTACCTTACGCCCGTGAATGGCGCGCCGGTCACGTTGCTCAAATACGGGCAAACCTTCTATGGTGAGGCCGTCAATCACCTGGTGGATATGGCCTGGTTGGCTCCCGGCGGGACTTACCCCGACGGTGCCGTTCTTATCTACAGCGACGGCGGCCTTATCTACATCTATGAACCGGTGTCCGGCCCGGCGGGCATCACCCGGCAGCGGATTCAAGGGAACCTGCAATCCGGTATGGTCACACTGATGGAGACGTTTGCGGATAAATTCTATCTGGCGCAGCGCCATGACAATCAGATTCTCACTTATGAGCCGGTCAATGGCATTTATGAACTGCCACGAGGGTACTTTCCCCCGGAGGCCGCGCCGCCGCTGCGGGAAGCCCTGGACCTGGGCGTGGACGGGCGGGTCTATTTACTGATGGGGGACGGTTCGATACGGACATATTTCGATGGCGTAGAAGACCTGACCTTCAAGCTCAATAACCTGCCCGATGCAACCTTCAAGCCCATTGTATTGGCCGTTGAGTCGGACCTGGATGACGGATTGATGTATTTGGGTGACGCGCAGCAGCAGCGAATTGTAGTGGTTGACAAGCGAGGCAATTTCATGCACCAGTTCCGGCTGCCAGGCGAGGAACTGCTGCGTCTGGAGGCTGTTGCCATCAACGAAACCCCGCACATCCTGTACCTCATCGCCGACAACCGGCTGTTTGCCGCTCCTCTGCCCGACTTCGTAACGCATTAGCGAGCGTTTCACGCCAAGGCGCAAAGGCGCAAAGTTCTTTTGCCTATTTGACTACAGGTCTAACGACTACCAGACTATCCTATTGTCAACGGATTAAGCGAATTTTTGATCCTATCATTCCGTAAATCCTGTTATTGAGGAGGCCAGATGGCGAAACCGGAACTATTGCGCACTTTTATCGCTTTGCCCCTCGCGGACGACGTAATCGGGCAGTTGGATCAGGTGCAGCGCACTTTGCGGTGGACGTGCCCAGAACATGCTGTGACCTGGGTGAAGCCGGCGTCCATCCACCTGACGCTGTTCTTTCTGGGAGAAATTCTGCTGGAGATGACGACGCCCGTGCAAGCGGCTCTGCACGTCGTCGCGCGCAACACGGCCTCGTTCACCTTCACCGTGCAGGGAGCGGGGGCGTTCCCCAACCTCAACCGCCCGCGCGTGATCTGGGTGGGGCTGTCCGATCCGGGCGGACGGCTGACCATGTTGCACCGGACTGTCAACGAAGCGATGGAAACTGTCGGCTTCAAGCCGGAAACACGGCCTTTCTCCCCGCATCTGACGCTGGGCCGCGTCAAACCCCACGCAACGCGGGAAGACGCGCAAGCCATCGGGCAGGTAGTTGGCAAAATTGAGGTCGGCGTCCTGGGGCAAGTCCGCGCCGCCGAAATCATCTTTTTCCGCAGCATCCTCAAGCCCACCGGGGCCGAGTATACCCCGTTGAAAACGTTCCCCTTAACGTGAAACGTAAAACGTGATGACTGCACAATCAAGTCATCACGTTTTACGTTTTGCGTTTTATAGCTTTGCTACATCACCTGCTGATAGACGCCCAACGTAATCCGCGCCGTTGCATCCCACCGGAAGCGCGTAGCCTGCTTCAGCCCGGCGGCGGATAGCTGCGCCCGCCAATCGGCGTCTTGGGCAATACGCCGGAAAGCATCGGCCAACGTGGCGGGGTCGTCCGGGTTGATGAGCACCCCCGCGTCCCCCACGACTTCTGGCAAACTGGCGCGGTCGGCGACGACGGCCGGCGTGCCGCACTGCATCGCCTCCAACGCCGGGAAGCCGAAGCCCTCGTAGAAAGACGGCATCGTCAGCAGCAGCGCCCCATTGTAAAGCGCCGTCAAATCGCCCGGCGGAACTTCCTCAATAAAACGCACCCACGCTTCCAGATGGAGGTGTTGCACCCGTGCGAAAATGTCATCGTAGAGCCAGCCGGGCCGCCCGGCAATGACCAACCGCTGCTTTTCCCCCGCCGCGTGGAGCAGCGCCAGCGCCTCCAACAGGCCGGGTAGATTCTTGCGCGGCTCCCACGTGCCAACAAACAGCACGTAGCCCGGTTCCAGCCCGTAGCGCGATAGGATCGCGCGCGTCTCAGTGTCCGGCAGCGGGCGGAATCCGTCCTCGGCGGCCAGATGCGCCACCGTCACCCGTTCCGACGGGACGTGGAGCAGGCGTTCCAGGTCGCGCTGTGTCGCGTAAGAGTCGGCCAGGATGGCGTCGGCGCGTGCGACGGCCCACGCGATCTGCGCGTTGTAATAATGGCGGGCGTCGGCGGTGAGGTACTGCGGATAGTAGAGGAAATTCAAATCGTGAACGGTGATGACCATGCGGCGCGCACCCCAGGTCGGGGGGATGAAATCGGTGGCGTGCCACACGTCGAGGCGCAACAGCGCCAGTTCCGCACCCAGCGTCCAGCGTTCCAGTCGGTGATGGGGCGGCGTCCAGGCGCGCCGGGCGCGCGTCCCCGGCGCGGCCAGCGGCTCGCGCTCGCGGCGGTGTGAGATGAGGGTGAGCGTCTGGGCGGGCAGCAGCGCCGCCAACGCCGGCGCTAGGCGGCGGGCGTAATTGGCAATGCCCCCCGGCGCGTAAGCGTGCAAGCGTAAGTCCAGACCGATGCGCATAGCGCCAGTGTACCACAGAACAGGGGATTGCGCAGGCAAAGGGTCTTGTCAAATCTCTCTTTCGTGTTATACCAACCATAATCATTTTGTCAGCAGATTGAGCAGATTAAGCAGATTGTGGATAGGGTCAGGATTTACGCAAACCAGTGAAAATTTACCGCAGAGTACGCAGAGAGCGCAGAGATTTTTATAGGGTCTCAGCGGCCTCCGCGTGCTCTGGGTGCAAAGAACTGTCCTTCCGTAAGTCCTAATCTGCTCAATCTGCTTAATCTGCTGACAAAAGTTGCATACCATCATCAAGGACTTGTGAATGCCCGACCCGAATCGTGATTATTTGACGTTATTGCTCGATCAGTATTGGTTCGCGCCGCCGGTGGCGTTGTGGCGCGCGGTGGAATTGCGGACGCTGGCGGCCGAGACCTTCCCGCGCCCCCTCCTCGACCTGGGCTGCGGCGACGGCTTGATCGCCCAGGTGCTTTTCGCCGGAGAATCGCCGGACGTGGTGGGCTGCGACCCCTGGTGGGCGCAACTCCGGCAGGCGCCGCAATGCGGGCGATACGCGCATCTCCAACAGGCGTGGGGCGGCGCGCTGCCTTACCCCAACGCGCAGTTTGCCGGGGTGTTCAGCAACTCCGTGCTGGAGCACATCCCCGATCTCGCGCCGGTGCTGCGCGAGGCGGCCCGCGTGCTGCGGCCCGGCGGGCGCTTCATCGTCACCGTGCCCAGCGACGCTTTCCGCCGCCTGTTGGCCGGCTATCGCCGTCGCGCCGCCGTCGGCGACTTCGCCGGCGCGGAAGCCTACGCCACAGCGGTGGATCGCCGCCTGGAACATCACCGTTATCCCTCCCCAGCGGAATGGACGACGATGTTGCACGCCGTCGGCCTGCGCCTGACCCGCGCGCGCTACTACGTTCCCGCCGAAACAATGGAACTGTGGGATCGGGCCAACGGCGACTACGGCGTTTACGAGGATGGCAGGCCGTTCTACCGCTGGTTGGCGTCGCCGCGCCTGCGCCGATGGGGCTACCAACTGCTGCTGCGCCATTGGATCGTGCGGACGTTGGGGAAGCGTTGGCGGTGCGCCTACGAGTTGGACGTGCCGGCCGACGGCGTGGGAGGCGGTTTGTTGGTCGTGGCCGTCAAAGAGGGATGATGCCTGCCCCGCTTGCGCCCGCGGAGTGGGAACAGTGGGATCGGCGCGTCGCGGGCCATCCCTTCGGTGCGATCCTCCAGACCAGCCGATGGGGGCAACATAAAGCCACGTTTGGGTGGGATTGGGAAATTGTGACGCCGGATGAGACGTGCGGCGCGCTGATCCTGTACAAGTCCCTGCCGTTGAAGTTGGGGACGATCGCGTACGTCCCGCGCGGGCCGGTGGTGGATTGGGCCGACCGGGAACAGACGGCGGCATTGTTCACGGCGGTGCGCCGCGCGGCGCGCCGCAAGCGCGCCTGGGCGCTCTGGGTCGAGCCGCCATTGTGGGACACTGAGGAGAACCGGCAACGGCTGCACGTGCTGGAGTTGACGCCGACGCCGCGCACGATTCAGCCGCCGCGCACGATCCTGGTTAACATCGCTGGGGAAGAGGACACCGTGCTGGCGCGGATGAAATCCAAGACCCGCTACAACATCCGCCTGGCGGAGCGCAAAGGGGTGACGGTGCGCTCCGGCGGGATGAACGATGTCGCGGCCTTCCACGCGCTGATGGTGGAGACCGGCGCGCGGGACGGCTTCGGCGTCCACAGCGCCGAGTATTTCCACCGCGCGTTGGAGCTGTTTTTGCCGGTAGATCAGGCGACGCTGCTGCTGGCAGAAGTGGACGGCGAGCTGGTCGCCGGGCTGATGGCATTTGCCCTGGGTCAGACGGCCTGGTATTTCTACGGCGCATCGTCAAACCATCACCGTGAGAAAATGCCAACCTACGCCGTGCAGTGGGCCGCCGTCCGCTGGGCCAAAGCACACGGCTGCACATGCTACGATTTGTGGGGCATCCCCGACGCGGACGAGGCCGAGCTAGAGGCGCAATTCGCCGCGCGCGAGGATGGCCTGTGGGGCGTCTATCGCTTCAAACGGGGCTTCGGCGGGCAGGTGACGCGCTACGTGGGCCTGTGGGAACAATCGCTCAACCCGCTGTATCCGCTGGCAATTCACCTCCGCCCAGGCTTATGACTTAGAATCTATCCGAAAATTCGTTTTGGCCCGTGATTTGCGCCTAAAGGCGCGGTTGAGGGGGGTATTTTTTCGTGGGCGGGCTGCGCCCGCCCACGAAAAAATACCTTCCCAAAAGCGGCTTCAGCCGCAACGTTCGGCCTGGCGGCGCATCGTCGCTATAATTTTCGGATAGGTTCTTAATCCGTAACTCGTAATTCGTAATTCGTAATTCGCCATTCGCTATTTGCCATTCGCCATTCGCTATTTCTAAGGGGAAAACTATGCCATTTACATTCACTCGTTTGATAATTCCAGAAGTGCTGCTCATCACGCCGCGCGTGTTTGACGACGAGCGGGGGTTTTTCTTGGAGACGTATCGTCAATCGGACTTTATGGAGATGGGGGTGCCGCCGTTTGTGCAGGGCAACCATTCTCACTCGGCGCGGGGGGTTCTGCGGGGACTGCATTATCAAAAGCCGCCGCTGGCGCAGGGGAAACTGGTCACGGTGATTGCCGGCGAGGTGTTCGATGTGGCCGTGGACATCCGCCGTGGCTCTGCGACTTACGGGCAGTGGGTGGGCGAGACGCTTTCGGAGGCCAACCATCGGTTGCTGTACATCCCGCCGGGATTTGCGCACGGTTTCTGCGTTCTGAGCGACGAAGCGGACATTTTCTACCAGGTCACGGCGGAGTATTCTCACTCGCACGACCGGGGCATCCTCTGGAACGACCCGGACATTGGCGTCGCGTGGCCGATTGCCGCGCCATTGCTCTCCGCCAAAGACAGCCGCCAACCCCGGCTGCAAGACGCAGACAACGATTTCGTTTACTGATGGCGATCTGGTGGTCAACGGATTGAACGGATTTTAACGGATTTTTCCGTTCAACCCGTTGAATCCGTGAGAAGGAGGCCGTATGGGATATGTGCTTGTGTTACTCGTGGTAGCCGCGTTGTTGCTGGCGGCGGGATGGCGGTTTTCCAACATCATCATTTATCCCAAGACGTGGACGCCGGAGGAGGTCTACGCCAGGGAACTTGAGGCGCAGCGCTTTGACCCGGCGGTGTTCGCCGGTTGGCCGAAAGAAGAGGTGCGCATCCGCTCTCCCTACGGTTACGAGTTGTTTGGGCTGTATATTCCGCAGGATCACGCCAGCAAGACGGTCATTATCGTCCACGGGATCACTGTCAACCACAATGCCTCGATTAAATATGCCCAGGTTTTTCGTCGCCTGGGATTCAACATGCTGCTGATCGATCATCGCAATCACGGGCGCAGCGGCGGTCACAACACCACGTTTGGTTTCTACGAAAAGTACGATCTCAAGGCTTGGGTGGACTGGGTATTCGCGCGAGCCGGGGCAGAGCGATTCAGCGCAGAGTGCGTGGTGGGGACGCATGGCGAGTCGCTGGGGCGGCGACGGTGCTGCTGCACGCGGCAATAGATTCGCGGCTGGCCTTTGTCATCGCCGATTGCCCCTACGCCAACGCTGCCGACGAATTTGCGTACCGACTCAAGGTAGAATACCATTTGCCGCGCTTCCCGCTGCTGCCGGTCGCCAGCCTGATCAGCAAGCTACGCACCGGCTTCGCTTTTGGGGATGCGGTCCCTCTCAAGACCATCGGGCAGGTGACGGCGCCAGTGTTCTTCATTCACGGGCAAGCGGACGATTACATCCCGCCGGAAGCCAGCGTGGCGCTGCACGCCTCCAAGCCGGGGCAGAAGCAGCTCTATCTCGCGCCGGGCGCGGGCCACGCCGAAGCCCTGGTGAGCAATCCGGCCGTCTATGAAGCGCAGGTGCGGGAGTTTTTGGCAGAGGTGCTGCCGGTAGAACGAACGGAAATCAGTGATCGGAAAGCGGTCATTGGAAATCAGTGACGAGTGACGAGTGACCAATTACCGATTTCCAGTTACCGATTTCCAGTTTCCTATCTCCTATCTCCTATTTCGCATTTCCTCACGGCCAGTAACTCACCGGCCATTCTTCCAGTAACGTCGCTGTCGCATCACCGAGCCGCCAGCCGTCGGCGGTGTTCTGCGTGTCCCACTCGACGTTCCATAGGCGACCGACGATGACTCCACCCCGATTGTCCCACGCTGTGACCATGGCCGACACGCGCGCGCTCGTCTCGGTGACGGTGTCGGGAATTGTGTGCGCGTCCCCCACGCTGACACGGGCGGTCGTTGCATACCCCAAAGCCCAGGCGTCGTAATCGCGGCCGGCTCGTGGGAGCAGCAAGGCGTAAGCGCCGGGCAAGTCGCGGTCGTTCAAGGCCAGGTAAAACGCAATCACGGCGTATTGGGGTTTGTGGGTGGGATAGCTGTGCGGACGCTCCAGGGCATACCAGCCATAGCGATCCGAAGTCCAGCCGTAAGCGCCCTCTTTCCAGGTGTAGATGACGTGCCAGGTCAGGCTCGGCGCAGCCTGATCGCGGTAGCCTTCCCAAATTTCCCATTCCAAATCGCCGTCGGCATCCATAAACTGCACACCCGCGTCGCCGGAAAAGCGCCCCAGCCGCCGGTAGCCGGTCCCATCCCAGGAAAATAGATGCAACTGCGTCTCATTCTTGTCGGCGTGCCCGAAGATGGCGATGTCCGGCATGCCGTCCACGTTGACGTCGCGGACTTCGACCTCGCAGGTGGCGTACTGACCGAGGCCCACGTCGGGAACGCCGACCTTGGGGAAGGCCGGTTCCAGCCAGTAGGCGGCTTCGCCGTCCAGCACGAACGCGCTCAGACGGGAAGGCGCGCCCGCTTGATGCGTCAGGGCCAGCCATTCCGGCGCGCCGTCAGCGTCGGTGTCCTCGTAGCGGAGGCACAGCAGCGGCGTCTCCCCGGCGACGGCGCGGACGCGCGCCAGTCCGGCATCCGCCGAGGTCAGGAGCAGCGCGGGATCAGGCGTGGGCAGCGGCGTGGGCGTGGGGGTGAGCGTGGGCGTGGGAGGAAGTGTCGGGGTGGGGGTGTTGGTGGGCGGAGACGTCGTCGCGGTAGGTGGAGGCAACGTGGCGGTGGCGCGGAGCGGGGTGGGCGCCAGCTCGCTTGTGCAGCCGGCCAGCAACACTAACGTCAGCAACAACATGCTTCCTCTTTGGGTGATCTCAGAAATTTGCATAGGGTACCCCTGTGTGCTAAGAACGGGTATTGAGGAAAATTTACAGGACATGGATGAACGCGGATTGGACATGGATTTTTAATTTAATTTATCGGTTCCATGTTTTCCGTGTTCTTCCATGTCCTATTTAAAACTCTGCGCCCAGATAGTTCAGCGCGATTCCGGTTGCTTTGCCGATGAGCCACCGCTCCCAGCGTTCCAGCGCATCTTCGAGGCGGTCTTCCGGCTGCGTCAGTGCGATGCGCACGAATCCCTCGCCGTGCGCGCCAAAGAGGGTGCCAGGGGCCAGCGAGACGCCGGTTTCGGCCAGCAGTGTCTCCGTAAACGTAAGACTGTCGGCAAAGTTGGGCGGGATTTCGCCCCAGATGTAGAGGGTGGCGGCGTAGGGGGCGTACCAGAGCCGCATCCGATCCAACACACGGGTGACGAGGGAGCGCCGCCGTTGGTAGACGGCGTTGCGCTCGGCGATCCACTCTGGCCGCAGGTTGAGGGCTATGATGGCCGCTTCTTGCACCGGGAGGAAGAGGCCGCTGTCGGCGTTGGCCTTGAGCTGTGTTAGCGCGCCAATGGCTGTCGCGTTGCCAACGGCCATCCCTACCCGCCAGCCAGCCATGTTTGCCAGCTTGGAAAGCGAGTTGAGTTCCAACGCAACGTCTTTAGCTCCCGGCACTTGCAGGATGCTGGGGGCGTCGAGGCCGATCCAGTTGACGTCCGCGTAGGGATTGTCGTGGACGAGCAGCAGGTCGTGACGACGCGCAAAGGCGACAGCGTCGGTAAAAAAGTCGAGGTCGGCCAGAGCGCCGGTGGGGTTATTGGGATAATTCAACCAGAGGATGCGCGCGCGGCGCAGGACATCCGCCGGGATTGCGGCAAAATTGGGGAGGAAGTGGTTTTCGCGCAGCAGGGGCAGGGGATATGACTCGCCCCCGGCCAACAACGTGGCGCTGCGATAGGTGGGGTAGCCGGGATCGGGCACGAGCGCCACGTCGCTGGGATTGATGACCGCCTGGCTTACGTAGTAGATGCCCTCTTTGGCGCCAAGTAGGGGCAGAATTTCCGTTGCGGGATCGAGGGAGACGCCAAAGCGCCGGGCGTAGTAGGCGGCGATGCCCTGTCGGAAGGCCGTTTGCCCGGAATCGCCGGGGTAGCCATGCGCGTCGGAACGGCCGGCTGCGCGGGTCAACGCAGCCACAACTTTGGGATCGGGGGGCAGGTCCGGGCAGTCAAGGTCCAGACGGATCACGTCGTGCCCTTGCGCTTCCGCCAAGCGCACTTTTTGCTCCAGTTCGGCAAAGAGATAGGTCGGCAAATCTTTCACACGTTGGGCAATTTTCATGGGGGCATTCCTCAAAAAGGGGGGATTTTCGTCTGTACAACAAAAGCGGGGCGTCTGGCCTGGATTGACCGGACGCCCCGTGTGGATAGCTACAATCATCCCAACGGGTAGCGGCTCATGCCCGGCGCAACTTGCGTGCAGTAAACAGGACCACCAGCAGCGCAACAGCGCCGAGAACCAGAGCGACTTCGCCGGCGCCGGTGTCCGGCACTTTTTCGGTGGAGGCGCCGCCCGTCGCGCGTGTGGCGGCCGGCCGCGCTGTCGCGGCTGCGCTTGGCGGGCTGGTGGGCGTGGGCGTGTCCGTGCGCCGCGCTCGGGTCGTAGGTGTGGGGGTAACGTCCCCTTCTGTGCCGGCAGCCGTCACTTCGGCGCCTTCGCCAGGCGTCCCTTCTACTTCAGGCGTGTTCGTTGGGCCGATGATCGGCGTTGGCGTCAGGGTAGGCGTGGCCGTCGGGGTAGGGGTATCGGTGGGCGGCGTGGTGGGTTCAACTTCAGGCGTGGGCGTTGCTTCTTCAACCGGTGGAGTTTCTCCCGGTTCGCCCACCACCGTTGCTTGCTGTGCCGTAGCAGTCTGCATTGCTGCTATTTGATTGGCCTGCATTTTGGGATTCGCGACCAGGAGCCAATATCCAAAGGCGATAATAGCGCACACCAAGGCCAAAGCCATGCCGCCGGCAATGATATAGAACATGCGATTTTGTCCTTCACCATCGGCGGCCTGTTGTGGTTGTTCTACCACCTCTTCTTCTTCATCATCAAAGAGAGGATTGCCTCCTCCACCCATGACATCATAGAGATCGTCGGACATCTATCTTCCTCCTTGAGGCAGCTATCACTAAGCTATATTGATGAATGCGTCATTATCCCCAGCTAACGACATTCTATGCAACACAATGATATTGTACACAAAGTTCATAAAAATTACAAGTTTCAACAAAATTCAGGGGGCTGTTGCGGCCTATGGGTGCGCCTTTGTCGCTAATCCCGCCTTGACGAAGGCCCAGGGTGCGCCCATGCCTGCCCAAAAGCCAATGAGGGTATAGCGGATGAAGCGGAAGACTAACAACGGTTCCAGACCCTCAAACGCCGCCCGCAACCCAAACCGTATGCCTAACAGCACCGCGTGGCCCAGGAACAGGCGCAGCGCGCGTTGTTGCCAGGTGCCGGCGCTCTCAAAGCCCACCCAGCGCCGTTCCAGGACAAAGCCGCTGCCGCCGCCCCACAGCACCGCCGCGGCGGCTACGCCCTCTTCGGTCGGCAGCAGTAGCGCCAGGAGTATGGCAGCTGTCGTAATGATCCCCAGACGCCAGGTCAGTTTGAGTTTCTCCCAGTCCTTCTCTAATCCCGGTTCCCAGATCAGGTAAGCGCCCAGTAGCAGCGCTCCCAGGAGGTATCCGCCGAACAGGTCATGAGGGAAGTGGACGCCAAGATACAGCCGCGATAACGGCGTCAAGAGCATCAGGGCGCCACCCAGCACCCATAGCCAGCGCCGGCGCAGTTGCGCTCCCAAATACCCCCACAGGATCACGGAATTCTGGGTATGGTTGCTCGGAAAGCCCCCTGTCCCCCCCACGTCGGAATAGGCCCACACGCGGCTGTCATAAAGTCGTGGGCGGGGCTGGTCCGCCGCCAATTTTGCTCCCATGTTGGCGCAGGTGCTAATGAGAAATAGAATCAGCATACGTGCTCCCAGCTTGCGATCCAGGCACCAGTAAAGTACCGGCAGCAAAAGCATCAAGAATGGCTCGTCGCCGGTGGCGGTGATGATCTCAAAAGGTACATCCAGCGCCGGGCGAAATTGCTGTAACCACAAGATGACTTCAATACCCCAATCCATCCATGCGTTCATTGTTACCTCTGCTATCGTAGTGGGGATTGGGGAAATCGGAAAGCGGGCTTGGGCCGCCGCATTCCTTACTCTCCAGTCCTCGGATTTTCTATAGCACTTGTTCCGGCGGTTTGCAGAACAAGCTGGTGGGGACCTGGGGCGGAACCAGCAGTCGGAGGGTCCCCGGCGCAATCGTCACCGCGGTTGGTGTATTGCCAAAGGGGTCGCCATCCAATTGCACCGCGACGGAAGGCGTCGTTTCCACTTCAAGCCGCCGGGCCAGCACATGCATAATGCGGGGGTCGCGCTGGGAGCGGCCCGTGAATACGGAGAGTAGATGGCGCAGGAAATAGGCAAAGCCCAGCCCTTTGAAGACGAAAATATCCAATAAGCCGTCATCCATGTGCGCCTGCGGCGCAATGTTGAAAAACGCGGCATAGAGTTGAATGTTGCTTGCCAGCGCCATCAGGGTGCGGTAACGAAAGGTGCGGCCTTCAATCAGAAAGCGCGCCCGCACGCCGCGAAATTCTGAAGCGACCGCGAACCCGGCGATCATGTAAGGCAGGGTACGGAAGCGCTTGACGTAACGGGGGCGTGGCTCCATATGGGCGGCGATTTCCGCGTCCAGGCCCAACCCGGCCCAGCATACAAAATGGCGTTCCTCCACAATCCCCGTGTCCACGCGCTGCACCCAACTCCGACGCAGCGCTTCACCGACGTCGTTGATATAAAGCGGCGCAACCAGCGACAGGATGGGCATGTGCAACTGGTGCGCCAGAATGTTGCCGGTCCCTACCGGGACGATGCCCAGGGCGGTGGGGCTGCCAACCACACCGTTGACGGCCTCGTTGATGGTGCCGTCCCCTCCGGCAATCAGGACAATGTCGCAGCCGGCTTCAACCGCTTGCCTTGCGTAGTGGCTGGCGTCGCCGGGCTGCTCCGTTTGTACCAGTTCGGTATTCCAGCCGGATTTGGACAAATCCGCGGCCAGTCGCTTGAGGGCGCGGGTCATATCCCAGGGGCCGGCCGTGGGATTGTAAATCAGGAGCGTTTGGTAGCTCATGGCAAGGTCATTTTTTGGGGTTTATCCAAAAATGTGAGCTGTGAAGCCATTGGTCTTACGTCTCCTCGGTTTGTGATGGGGTCTAGTATAGCATGGCGCTGATGACAGGCAATTATCTGCTGAAAACCACGGTCAGGATCAGCGAAAGCAGCGCCAGACCTAGCCAATCGCTACCGCGCATCCGCAAATCGTGCCAGACGGTGCGGGGACGGGCGTCGCCAAATCCCCGCGCGGCCAGCGCCAGGGTGAGTTGGTCGCTCAGGCGCAGCGTGCCAATGATGACGGCCACCAGCACCGGCAGATAACCCCGCGCCCGGCGCAGGGGATGGCCGTCCGGCTGCCAACCGCGCGCAGCTTGCGCCTCACGCACGGCGACGAAGAGCGCGTAGATCGCCGGCACAAACCGCAGTGTCAAGCTGATGCCCACTCCCCACGTGTAGGGCAGCCCCAAGCGCACGAGGGCGCGCACGAGACTCGGCTGCGCCGTTGTCAGGAGCAGGAGAGCCAGGATGAAGGCTAACGAGAGCGCGCGCAACGCGATCAATGCGCCGCCGTACAGCCCGCCGGTCGTCAGCCGCACGGCCCCCCAGGCCAGGAGCACTTCTCCCTCTGGTCGGAAAAGGGGCTGCAAGAGCAGAATCAACAGTACCAGCAGCGCCATTTGCTGCCACAGTTCGCGGAGCTTGCGCCACGGGAGGCGCGCCCAGGCGAATAGCAGATGGATTAGTCCCAGCAGGACCAGCATCCACCACAAGTCGCGCAGCCAGAACGCCGTGAAACAGCCGACTACCACGCCCCATAGCTTGACGCGCGGATCCAGCCGGTGCAGCCACGAGTCGCCCGGGACGTAGGGATCGAGTTCGTAGCTCATGCGGCTTCCCCCCTACCGCAATGCGGCAAAATGACCTCCGGCGCGCCGTCGGCTATAATGCGGCCCGCATCCAGCGCGATCACCCGGTCGGCGCGCGCGGCCAACGCCATTTCGTGAGTCACCACCACCAGTGTGACCCCCGCAGCCCGTCGCGCGACCAGCCACTCCAACAACTGCGCCCGCCCTCGCCCGTCGAGTCCCACCGTTGGCTCATCCAGCGCCAGGACGGGCGTATCTAGCGCGGCCAACGCGGCCAGCGCCACCGCGCGTTGGGCGCCGTAGCTGAGGATGGCCGGTGGCAGCGCTGCGTAGGGCGTCAACGCGAAGCGCGCCAACGCCGCTGCGACGCGCGCGCGCGCATCCGGCAAGCGGAGTTGCGTCGGCCCGTAGGCAACTTCATCGCGCACGGTCGCGGCGAAAAACTGTTGCTCTGGGCGCTGAAAAAGATAACTCACACTGCGCGCCAGTTCCCCGACCCGACGCCCGGCGGTGTCCTGCCCCAAGAGGCGCACGCGGCCCTGCGTAGGCCGCAACAGGCCGTTGAAATGGCGGATGAGCGTGCTCTTTCCCGCTCCATTTGGGCCAATGAGAGCCACAAACTGCCCGCGGGGGATGGTCAGGTCAATGTTGTGCAGGGCAACCTGCTCGCCAGGGTAGTGGAAGCTGAGGTCCACCAGCTCTAGCGCGGGAGGCCCCGGCTGGAATTGCGCCGCGCCGAAATCAGGCCACAGGTAGGGCGGATACGCGATGCCGGCTTCGATCAGCTCACTCTGATTCGCTAACGCCGCTGAGGGAAAGGGCGGCGACAGTTTTCCAGCATTCAGAAGGGCTGCCTGGGACGCATAGCCGGCGGTGCTTGCCTCAAGCGTGGTCAGCAAGACCCCCGTTCCACTCTGTCGCAGTCCGGTCAGGGCCTCCTGCACTTCTTGTTGCCCGGCCAGATCGAGGCCGCCCAACGGCTCATCCAGCAACAGCACGCGTGGCTGCATCGCCCAGAGCGTGGCCAGCGCCAGGCGTTTCTGCTGCCCTCCGGAAAGCGCCCAGGGCGGGCGATGCCGCAACGCCGCCAACCCGAAACGCTCCAGAGCCGCCATGACTTGAGGCCCAATCTGCGCCGTGGGGACGCCTAGCGCCTCTAGCCCCCAGGCTACTTCGTGTTCAACGTTGTGGTTAAACAATTGGGCGGCGGCATCTTGGAATAGTGCGCCGACTACGCCAACCGGCGGGGGGGATGCCAATACATCTCCCCCGGCCACGGTGACGCGACCGGTCGCGCCGCCGCCGGTATAACGCGGCGTCAGCCCGGCGAGGACGTGACAAAGCGTGCTTTTGCCGCTGCCGTTGGGGCCGAGCACGGCCAGCGCCCCGCCCGGCGCGACCGAGAACGTGATTTCGCGCAGCACCGACGTTATGCTCTCACCGGCATAGAGGGGGGGATAGGTGAAGCTTAAGGAATGGACGTCAAGCATACGGGGTTAGGGATTGGGAGACAGAAGGCAGTGGATTGGGAAACAGAGAGCTTGTTTTCTCGCTCATTCGCTTTCTCGTTTGCGCCCCTTTCATTCCTGAGTTTTGTAACGCGCTAACAGGGGGTAGGCGCGGAGAACGGCGAAGTAGAGTGGAGCGCCGATGATGCCACCACTCACCGCCTGAAGAGCGTTGGGGAGTATTTCCGTCACGGCTTTGGCGACGCCAACAAGGAGGATGCCGGCCAGGAAGTAGCCGCCCACTACGATCACAACGCCGGCAATGATGCTCAAAATTGCGGATGGCGCAGTTATTTTTTTGCGGGTGAGCCAGCCCATTGCGCCGCCCTGGGCGCCGTGAACCACCAGCGAGAACAGCGCCCACTGTGCATACCCGCTGCCCAAATCGGCCAACGCGGTGCCTAGTCCGCCGGAGAGCAGCGCCACCCACGGCCCGAAGGCGAAGGCGGCAAATGTGATCCCGGCATCCCCCAGATGCACATACCCCTGAGTGGCCGGGATGGGAATTTGCAGATACCGGGTCAGCACGTAAATCAGGGCGGCCAACAAGGCCGTGAGCGTAATCCGCTGAATATTGGGTCTGGAAGTCATAATCATTTCCCCTTTTTCTGTTGACGGCGACGGCGAGCGCGCTCCGCTTCGTCGTCGTCGTGAACCACGGCGTTGAGCACCACGCTGACCACACTGACGATGATCGCGCCCCAGAACGCCGGCCAAAAACCATCTACATAGAAACCGACCTTGAAAATATCGGTTGCCAGCGCCGAGGCAATCAAGAGCGTCACGGCATTGATCACCCAGGTGAAAATTCCCAGAGTTAACAAGATCAGCGGACAGGTGAGCAGGCTCAACAGAGGGCGCACAAAGGCGTTCGCCAGACTCAAAATAACGGCCATCGCCGCGTAAACAATCCAACCGCGCTCATCATCTACATGAATGCCGGGGACAACCCACGCCGCGGCAAAGAGCGCTAATGCCATTATGACCCACCGAATAACGAGCTTCATCATTCCCCTCCTCTGAAAGTAAGTCGTTAAAACGTTTGAACGTTTGAACGTGTGAACGTTTCAACGTTCACACGTTGTTTTCATCCAATCTGTAGTGATATTATACCGCAAGGCCTGATGAAAAGTCAGATTCCATTTGCTTCGTCTCCCAATTTAGGATATGATTAAGAAGTAAGTTCAGAACGAGCACGGGAGCGGGTTTGAGGGAGGTTGATGTTGAAATTGCGACAGGTGGCTATCTTCAGCCAGGAAAACGAGGCCTTGCAAATCTTATCGGCGGCATTGCCGAAAGAATGTGTTGCCCAACCTATAACCACTTTGGCCGATTTGACGCCGCTGCTTGAAAATCACCGAACCGATTTCCTGGTGTTGATGCTTCCCCGGGGTCAGGAAATTGCCATATTGGAGCAGATCGAGTCCGAGGTTATCAATTTCCCGCTGCTGCTCATCACTTGTGGGAGGGCCGATCCGGCGTTGTTTGATGCGTTGTTGGCCGTGCAGCCGTTGGCGCTGTTGACCTTCCCTTTCACCGTGCCGGAAGCGCAGACGGCGCTGACGTTGGCCTTTGAGCGCGGGAAGCGCGTGGCGCGCTACCAGCATCTATCAGAAAACCTTGCCGAAGTCAACCGCAATCTTAACCAAAGATTGCAGGAGCTGAATACAATCTATACAATCGGCCGATCGGTGACGGCCAGCCTTGACGCCACAGAGGTGATGACGCGCGTGGTGGCGATGGCGGTCAATCTCACCCAGGCGGATGAGGGGCTGCTCTTGCTGCGGGAAGCCGACAAACTGTATCTGCGCATTTCCCGGCAGACAGAAAACGATGTGACCCGCAGTTTTCACCAGGAAGTGAGCGATCCTAGCGCCGGGCAAGTTATCCGCTCTGGGCGCCCCACGATGTTGCACCGGCCCACCCAGGTGGCTACCGGCACAGAGGTGCGCGCGCTGCTCTACGTTCCCCTGCAAGCGCCGGGCCGCGGCGTCATCGGAGTGTTGGGCGTCCTCAATGTTGCCAGGGATCAGGCGTTCACCGAGCAGCACTTGTTTGCGCTATCCTCCATTGCCGACTTTGCCGGAATCGCCCTGGAGAACGCGCGATTGTTTGGCGCCGCCGAGATGGAACGCTCGCGGTTGAGCGCCATCCTGGAGCACGCGGCCGAGCCAATTCTTGTCACCGACGACGCCAACCGCCTGTTGCTGTGGAGTCATACGGCCGCGGAAGTCTTTGGCATCCGCCCGGATGCGCGGGGGCAAGAGCTGGCCGCGCACATCACACACGAGGGACTGTGCGACCTCTTCAATCAAGCGGATCTGGGCGATCCGCTGCTGCATGATGAGATCCGCCTGGAAGACGGCCGTGTTTTCAATGCGCAATTGAGTGTCATTGCCGATGTTGGGCGTGTGGCGATCATGCAAAACATCACGCACCTCAAGGAACTTGACCGGCTGAAGTCCGAATTTGTCTCTACGGTGTCTCATGATCTGCGGACGCCGCTTACAACTATTCTGGGATACATGGAATTGCTGGAGCGTGTCGGGCCGTTGAGCGACATGCAGCAGAACTTTATCGCCAAAGCCCTCAACAGCCTCACCCACATCACGGCGTTGATCGGCGATCTGTTGGACATTGGCCGGATCGAGGCCGGATACGATCTGGAAATGCACCCCATTCGCCTGGATGAGGTGATTGCCAGGACGGCGGATGCCTATACCCTCTATGCCGAGCAACATGAGATTGCGCTGCGGGTAGACCTTGGGACAAAACCCCTATGGGTGCGCGGCAATGCGCGCCGGATGCGTCAAGTCATTGAGAACCTGACCAGCAACGCCATCAAGTATAATCGCTCTGGCGGTTGGGTTGAGATCACCGCGCAGTTGGATGGCGATCATATTATCGTGCGCATCGAAGATAATGGGATTGGAATTCCCTTTGAAGAGCAACCCAAACTCTTTGAACGCTTCTATCGTGTCAAGACTGCTGAAACGGCCGATATCCAGGGCACCGGCCTGGGATTGGCAATCGTGAAATCGGTCATCGAGAAACATCAGGGGCGGGTTTGGGTGGAAAGCCTGCCGGGCGCCGGCAGCGCCTTTGTCTTTATCGTGCCTAATTGCGCCGTTTCTGAAGCGCAAGGTTAACCCTTTTCAGGAGAACTTATGCCTAAACCCTTAGTCGCCATTGTGGGACGACCCAATGTAGGAAAATCAACGCTTTTCAACCGATTTGTCGGAGAACGCCGCGCCGTCGTCAGCGATGTGGCCGGCACCACCCGCGACCGCATCATCGCTGAGGCGGAGTGGAATGACCGCACCTTTCTGGTAGCCGATACCGGCGGCATCGAAATCTTGCCGCCGACTATCGAACAGGGATTGCGGCCCGGCGACGTGCTGCCGCTGTTGGAAGACTCGGCTGCTTTCATTCCCTTGATTCGCTTGCAGGCGGAACAGGCCATCGAAGAGGCGGACGTGATCCTGTTCCTCACCGACGCCGACGTCGGCCTTACCGGGGCAGACCGCCAGGTGGCCGATCTGTTGTATCAGACCGAGAAACCCGTGTTGGTGGTCGCCAACAAGGCCGAAAGCGCCGTCCGCGAGATGACCGCGCTGGAGTTTTACGAACTGGGCTTTGCCGAAGTCCATGCCGTTTCTGCCTTGCACGGCGTGGGGGTGGGAGACTTGTTGGATGCCGTGGTCGCTCTGCTGCCTCCCCCCGTGGCGGAAGAAGCTGACCTGTCCGGCGACGCTGTATATATTGCGATCCTGGGACGCCCGAACGTGGGCAAATCTTCTTTGATGAACAAGCTGCTGGGCGAAGAACGCGCCATCGTCAGCCCGGTTTCCGGCACCACGCGCGACGCGCTGGATACCACACTGCTGTGGGGTGACCAAAAACTCGTGCTCATAGACACCGCCGGCATCCGGCGGCGCGGCAAAATTGACCCCGGCGTCGAAAAGTACAGCGTCCTGCGCGCGGCCCGCGCCCTCCACCGCACTGATGTGGCGCTGCTGCTCATTGATGCGGTCGAAGGCATCACGGCTCAGGATACTCATATCGCCGGCATGATCGCCGATGTGGGCGTCAGCGTTGTCGCGGTGGTCAATAAATGGGATGCGGTGGACGCTGCCATCCGTCAGGATCGCCAGGGCTTTGCCGACCGCGTCCGCGAAGACTTGAAATTCCTCAGCTACGTGCCCATCCTCTTCATCTCCGCATTGACCGGGCTGCATGTGGATCAGGTTATCCCTACCGCATTGGATGTCGTCGCCGCGCGTTACCAACGCCTACCCACCGGCCAACTCAATGACCTCGTGCGTTCCGCCCTACAGCAACACGCCCCCCCTAGCAAGCGTGGCAAATGGTTGAAGGTCTACTACGTCACCCAGGCGCAAGTGTCGCCGCCGACGTTTATCTTCTTCGTCAACGACCCGGACTTGTTGCACTTCTCCTACCAACGCTATCTTGAAAACTGCATCCGCGAAGCCTTTCCTTTCCCTGGCACTCCCCTGCGCTTGACTTTCAGAGGACATAAGGAAAGAAAAGGGGGTGGGAAAGGGAAGACTGGGGCGCGTCAGAAACAAAGTGAGGAAGACTTCTCATTCATAGACGAAGCAGATTTTGACGATTAATTTTTTCTCAATGGATTCCATGGGGATAGAACGCATACCCGTTGAATCCGTCGTGTAAGTACGGGAGTTATTGCCGTGTCTGCCCCATTGCCAGAAATCCATGTTGAAGTCCATAAGCTAGGGAACGAATTTTTCGCCGTTGCCAAAACCGGCGATGGGCGAGAAATTTGCACCAACCGTTTTGAACATAACCCCACCGGCCTGACCCACCTTGGTCCGCTGTGGTTGTTGGAACGTGGCATGTTAGGCCCCGCCGAGATGCAACGGGTCGGCGCGGCGCATGTGGGCCGCGCCAGCCAGGGACAGGTGGCGCTGTATGGCCGACGCCTCTACGATTATCTGTTTGGCAACGGCAAACAATTCCGCAAGTTTCTGAAGGATGCCCTGGCCGATGCGTCCGTTCATCTGCGCCTTTCTATCCATGCCGAAGCGGCTTCCCTGTGGCGCTTGCCCTGGGAGTATATGCACGATGGCGTTGATTTTGTCTGCCTGACCGGGCAGCTCCAACTCACCCGCCTTCCCCAGGGAATCCCTTTCGTGATGCCTGCCGCCGTCCCCTTGCCGTTGCGCCTCTTGGTGGCCGTTGCCAGCCCCCTGGACCAAGAACCTCTGGACGTGGAAAACGAACTGGCCGTCATCATGGAAGCTTTGCGTGATGGCATGGACTCCGGCCTGGTGCAGGTCCAAATCCTCAACGATACCACCCTGACCGCGTTGCAGCAAGCGCTCGAACAGGAACGCCCTCACATCCTGCATTACATTGGCCATGGCCGCTACAGTTCCAACCAAAAAGGCTACCTCTGTTTTCAGGATGACCATGACCACACCGCCCCCGTTACCGCGCTGCATCTCGGCCCGCTGCTCAGCCCGGCGGCGGACTTGCGCCTGGTCGTGTTGGCCGCCTGCCAGAGTGCGCCCATCGGTGTGTTGGATGCCTTCGATAACGTGGCGGCAGGACTGCTCCAAAGCGGCGTCTCGGCCGTACTCGCGTTGCCCACCAGCTTGCAGGATGAGTCGGCCATTGCGCTGGCCCGCACACTGTACACCACCCTGGGAGAGGGCACCGATATGTTAACCGCCCTGCACCAGGCGCGCCGGGCCGTGGAGGCGGTAGATGCCGCGCGCGGCCAACGCCGCTTCGATTGGGGCGTGCCCGCCTTGTATACACGCGCGGAAATCCTGCCCCTGGCAGATCGCGCGTTAACGCCTGCCGAAACTCCCGTATCCACGACCGCGCGGGACGTGGGGGGCCTGATCGCGCCGGCGATCTGGGTAGATCGCCGGCAGGAAGCGCAAACCATGCAGTCCATTGTGCGCGATGCCCTGCCGGTGCTCTACCTCTGGGGGCCGGGCGGCATTGGCAAAAGCGCCGCCGCTGCCGCGCTCATTGAGCAAGTGCGCGACGATCTGGATAACGTGCTGATTGTGCGCTGTCAGGAATACCCTGACCCCTTGGCCGTGCTGGAAACCATCCTCGCCTTCTGGCGCGCGCAGGACACCGAAGCGCACCGGCAGGCGGCCACGTTGCTGCTCGATGTTCGCCAGCCGCCCGTCGAGCGCGCGCGCAAAGCCTTCCAACTACTTGCCGACCAACGCGCCCTGTGGGTGTTCGACCACTTCGACGCCTGGCTAACCCCCCCGGCGAACGCCACGTATGACGGCGGCGCCGCCCGTGATGCTTCTCAAGCCTATCCGGTGCGCGACACCCTCCTGGAAGCCCTTCTCACCGGCTTTGCGACCGCGCGCGCGCGCACCACCCTGCTGTTCACGGCGCGGCGGCGCTGGTTGGGGCTGGAATCCCTGCCGGTGACACACTCGCGTGAACTGCATCTGCCTCTGCTGCCTCCGGCCCATGCCACGCTGTTGTTGAACGCCCTGCCCTCTCTGAACGGCGTGCCATTGGAGGATAAGCAGGCCGCACTGCGCATGATTGGCGGGCACCCCTTCGCGTTGTTGCTGCTTGCCCATTGGTTAACGGTTGGGCATACTTTGTCTGAATTACTCGCTGCCCCGGCTGCCTCAGAGCGCATTGCCGAAGCGTGGCAGAGCTATTTCCTCGACGAATTGCTGGCGCAGCTCGACCCCGGAGCGCGCGAGGCGCTGAATGTGCTGGCCGTCTGGAACGCCCGCTTCACAGCGGCCGACGTCGCCCAAATCACCCCTATCCTGGAGTCCCATATTCCCGATTTACTGCAAACGTGGTGCGCTCTCGGTTTGTTGGAAGTGTATGCGCCGGAATCTGAGCGTGAGCCGACCATCGCCACACCGTCCGCCCGCTATGCGCTGCCTCCGGCCGTGCGTGAGCAGGCCCTGGCGGCGCTGGCGCCGGAAATGCTGCGGATGTTGCACGCTCAGGTCGCCGCTTACTACAGCGCCCCCTTTGTGGAGGAGGCGCGCCGCCAGATTACCGGACGGACCTTTTCCACCTGGAGCGCCGAGCGCATTGACTGGCTGGCGCGCAGCGCCAACGGGGTGTTGGGGATGTGGGTGCGGCAAACCCACAATTTTGCGGAAGCCCGGCAAGTTGTCAAGCGGGCGATTGCCTGGCAACATCACCTCCTCGAAGCCGGCGAGCCCGTGGCGGCCTTGGACGTTGTCAAAGCCATCAGCCCGGTCCTCAACCGTTGGGGACAGAGCGACCTTGCCAGGGCGCTCTTAGCCCGCGCCGCCCATGCGCAGGAAGGCGCCGAGCGCTCCGTCAGTTTGACGGAGTTGGCGGACCTGGACCTGGAAACCGGCCATCTGACCGAAGCCCTGAGCGTTTATCAATCCATCTACCAGACTCTCCGCGCGCAAGACGCGAAGCCGCAGATGGCGCACACCCTCACCCGTATCGCCCACGTTCACCAGCAATTGGGCGACCTTCGCCAGGCCATTGCGCACTACGAGATGGCATTGGCCCTGATGCGCGCACTCAATGACACTGCCGGCGATGCACACTGTGTGCATCAACTGGCAACCCTTTACCGGAGAATTGGCGAGCCGCGCCAGGCGCTGCCGCACAGCCAGGAGGCCAAAATGTTTTACGCAGAACAACGCGACTTGGCCGGATCCATGACCATTGCCTATGAACAGGGTTTGATTTTTAAAGACTTGGGGGAACGCCAGAACGCTTTGGAAGCATTTCGAGAAAGCCTGGAGACCGCGCGCATCGTGGGCGATGACCTGCAAGCAGCGGCCAACCTTGAAGAAATGGCCGCCATTTTGCAGCAACTTCATAAATGGGAGGCGGCTATCAAGATGCTGCAAGAAGCCTTAAAGTTTTACCATCCTCACCCAGAGCAGCGCCGCAAAGTGGCGGCGACGCTGGAAACGTTGGGCATGCTTTACGACCGGCAAGGGCGCGCTGCCGAGGCGCAGGCTATCTATGATCGCGCTAGATGGCTGCGAAAGGGGTTGGAACAGGAAGATATGACATAGACATTAGCGGACCCCCATAACCGCTAATGGCGCGCGATCCTCTTCCCATCGCGCGCCGTTTTGATCGTAGAGCGGCGCGCGTCCGCCGCTGCCCGCGTCGTACATCCCCACAAACAGCGTGTAAGTCCCCGCCGGAGCATCGTCTGGCAGTTTGAGTGTATGCATGTCCACAATCGTCTGCTCCGCCAGCCAGGACGTGGTGGGCGCAACCCCACCCTGCGGCCAGGCATCTGATTGCGCCCAGACCTTCCCTTCCGCCCCCACCAGATGCACAAAGACGGTGTAATCCAGCGCGGCGGATGCCTGCGCTTCCCAATACAGCGTGACCGAGAACGTATCGCCGGGATGCAGCGCTTCGGCGGGCGCGTCGAACCCCGCCAACTGCGCGAAGCTCCCAGCGCCTTGCTCCACCGTGACCTGAAACGGCGTCTGCGGCGCGGCGGCGCAGGGCGGTAGGCAGCGCGCGCGGGCGTGGACGCGCACGTCGCCCAGCGCCGCAGGCGCTTCCGCGCCTGCCTGGATGAGCAACGTGCAGATGCCCTCCGCCAGAGCCGGATCGGTGCGCGGCGCGTAGTGCGTCACGTAGCGATGGCCTTTCGGCCACAGGGCCGGATCGCCGGGCGCGACCGCCAACGCCCCGGCGGAGGTGTCCGCTTCGTCGCAGCGCAGCCACCAACGCACCTGCTGCGGCGGATCGCCTGGCGTGCGCTCCCAGCCCAGGCTGAACGGTAGCCGGTCACCGGCCCAATGCTCGGCGGGCGGCGGCGTCGCCCCGATCAGGCGCAGCCCGACGGTCGGCGCGCTCACCTCCGAGGGCAGATCGAGCGCGGACGCCGGGTAGGGCGCGGCGGCGACGGTCACCGTCCCCAACAGCGCCTGGACGCCGCCAAACGCGCCATCGGCGCGGGCGACGCCAAGCTGTCGCCCGGCGCTGTCGGAGAGGCTCAACGTGAGCGTGTACGTCCCCGGCGGCAGCGTCAACGGCAGGGGCAGATAGGCCGTCCCATCGGTGACGCGCCCCACTTCCCACGCGGCGGCGGGCCAGGTGCGGTCGTCCACCAGCGCGTTGCCGTTCGCCAGCCACGTCACGCCCCCGGCGGCGTCCCACAAGGCTAGATAGCCCTGCAACGTGTCCAACGGCGCCAGCGCCCGCCAGCGCAAGCGCACCGTCAGCACCCCCGGCGCACTGACCGTCTCCTGCCAGACGGCAGCCAGCAGATCGAGCTTGCCGTCAAAGCGCGCCTGATACTCCGGCGGCGCGTGCCACGGCGCGTGCAGCGTGCAGCGTTCTACGGCGAAAGCGTCCACCGGCGCGTCCGGCGTGCAGGTGAGGTCGGCGGCGGCCAGCAACGCGGCGAGGTGTTGTTCCGCCTGGGGATGGCACTGCGGCGCGTGGCCCCAGCGGAAGGTCGTCCCCGCCGGGATGCGCTGCGCCAGCCAGTCGCGCAACGCGACGTTGTCGCCGGTGGGCGCGATGGCGTCCGCCGGCGCGCCGGGCAGCGGGCCAGGCAGCAGCCAGGGCAGCGCCGAATCCCACCGGGCGCGCAGCGCGTCCGCCGCGCGCGCGTACAACGTCGCCAGCGGGAGGCCGGCGATGCGCAGCCGGGCGATGGGCGTCGCCTCCGCCGGCAGCGGGGACTCCGCCTGCACGAAGAGGTCGCTGCACGGGACGAGGTCGGCGTCCCAGCGCACAGTCCGCCCGGCGAAGAACGGCGCGGCGCCCGGCACGTTGACCGCGAGCAGCGTCGTCGCTTCCGGCGCGACGCGCGCCGCCAGTCCGGCGCTTTCGCCCCAGCCCAGGGGGATGAGTCGCCGCGCCAGCCACGGCCCGCCCAGCAGGGGATCGGCGTAGAAGAGCGGCAACGGCGCGAGCATGGCCCAGGGAAACAGGAGCAAAAGAAGTAGGAAGTAGGAAGTAGGAAGTAGGGGTTTGCGACTTTGGACATAGTGTCCTCTGTGTCCTCTGTATTCTCTGTGGCCGGCCCCGGCTTGGGCGGCGAGGGCGGTGAGGAGGGGGATGGCGGTGAGGGCGTAGCGGTCGAATTTTTTGGTCGCCAGGATCAGCGGGAGCAGGTAGGAGAGCGCGGGCAGGATGAACCACAGCCCCGCACCGGTGCGTGAGTCCGGATTCCTCAACTGATTGAGGACGGCCAGCCCCAATCCCAGCAGCACGGGCGGGGTGAGGCGCAGCAGCAGCACCAGCGGGTAGAAAAATGGACCGGGATCGGGGTGGAGTTGGCCCAGGAAGAACACGTCCCGCGCGCCGATGCCTTCGTGATAGCCGACGGCGCCGATCAAGCCGGTCAGTGCGGCCGCCGGATCGCTCCAAAAGGGCGGGTAGAGAGCGAGAAACAGGAGCAGCGTCAGCGCGGCGAGGGCGACGACGCGCAGCAGACGCCGCACCCAGGGGCCGTCGCCGCGCACCAACAGCGCCAACGCCACACCCGGCGCGGCGAGCAGGCCGAGGGTTTTGGTCAGCCCGGCCAGCGCCAGGCACAGGGCGGCGCAGCACAGCGCAACGGATAGAACGGGGGGAACCGTGAGCGCGCTGTCGCGCCGGGGGAGGAGGCACAGGACGGCCAGCAGGATCGCCGTGGCCTGGAGCGCGTCGGTGTGCAGCAGGCCCGAAAGCCCGATGAGGAACGGGTCGAGGGCGAGGAAGAGCGCGAGCCGCCGCGCGGCGCGTTCCCCCAGACGGCGGGACGCCAGCCGATAGGCCAGCGCGACGCCAAGCGCTGTGACGAGCGCCACCAGGGTACGCCCGGCAGGCAGAAAGAAAGCCAGGTGGTCGAAGGCGGCGTCGTTTTCAGGGGCCAGCCACGCCAGGTTGCGAATCCACGCCAGGTGGGCGGCGGACTCCGCCGGGGCCACGAGTTGGGTGAGGCGCACGCCCAGCGCGCCCAACGCCATCGTCGTCAGCCCCGGATGGCCGGTCTGCGGAATCGCGCCCCAATCGCCGGCCGCGAGGGCGTCGGCCAACTGCACGCTGCGCATCACCCAAATCGGCTCGTCCGGCGTGACGTACAGTCCCAGTGGGATCAGGCGCACCAGCAGCGCCAGCAGGAAAATCGCCCCTGCCCGCCGCCAGACTTCCCCCTTACTCATTACCCCTTACCCATTTCCGCTTTCCAATTTCCCATCACTCTTCCGACCGCACCACATAAATCGCCTTATCCTGCACCTCAAAATACGTGCGGATCATCAACTCACCGAGCAGGCCCATCATCAGGAATTGCACGCCGAGGATGATCAGCAGGATCGCCAGGGAGAGCAGCGGACGGTTGCCGATGTCCGCGCCGGTGAAGAGTTTGAACAGGGTGAGGTAAAGTCCCAGGAGGAAGCCCACGCCGCCGCTGACCAGTCCGGCCAGGCCGAAGAGTTGCATCGGGCGGCCCATGTACGTCAGCAGGAAGAACACAGTGATGAGGTCGAGGATCACGCGGATGGTTTTGCTCAGGTTGTACTTGGATTTGCCGTAGCGGCGGGGGCGGTCGTTGACGGGTACTTCGGCCACGCGCACGCCCATGCTCGACGCCAGCGCCGGGATGAAGCGGTGCAGTTCGCCGTAAAGCTGAACGTGTTTGGCGACTTCCCAATGATAGATTTTCAGCGAGCAGCCGTAATCGTGCAGCGTTACGCCGGTCGCCCGCCCGATCAGGTGATTCGCCAGCAGGGACGGCAGGCGGCGAGAGAGGAACGGCTCTTTGCGCTCCACGCGCCAGCCGCTCACGATGTCGTATCCCCCTTCCTCCATCAGCTTCAGCAACTTGGGGATGTCAGCGGGATCGTTCTGACCGTCGGCATCCATCGTGATGACGTAGGTGCCGCGCGCCAGGTCGAAGCCTGCCGCAAAGCCCGCCGTCTGTCCGAAGTTGCGGCGGAACTGCACGATGCGCAGATGCGGTTCCCGCTGCTTCAGCGCGCGGAGGACGTCCAGGCTGTCGTCCGTGCTGCCGTCGTTCACCGCGATGATCTCGTAAGAGCGCCCCAACGCCTGTAGAGCGATGGAGAGTTCCGGGATGAAGGTCTTGAGATTACCCGCTTCGTTATAGACGGGCAAGACGACGGAAATGTCTAATTCGGGCTGTGATATGGGTTGTTTCATAATGACTCCTTTGACGAATTGCGAGTTAGGAGTTAGGAATTGCGAGTTGCGAAGGAGGGGCATTTCATTCCTAACTCCTAACTCCTAACTCCTAACTGATGATAAAACTGCACTATCTCCCGGTGAGCGGGGACATTCTCCAGGTATGCCCGACGTGCGTCGCGGTCACGGAGGTGGGCAGCGCCTTCTTGGAGCAGCGCGTGCGCTTCTTCGATCAATCGCCGTGTGCGCGGGTCGTGTTGTGGGTCGAGGACGTGGGCGCAGGTCAGGTAGAGGCAGCAGGGATCGTTCAGCAGGTCTCGATCCAACGTTTCTAAGCAATGCAGGATGTGATCCACCTGATCTTTGGCCCTGCGCCAATCCCCTTGCGCCAGGAACACTTCGGCCAGCCCGGCCAGCGCAGTGAGCGTTACATCAGGGTCATCCGCCGCCGCGTTGAGGTCGAGCGCCTGATGGTAGGCGGCGGCGGCTTCCGCAGCCAGCCCGGCGGCGCGGCAAGCGTACGCGAGCGCGAGCAAGGCGGAAGTCCACAGCGTTGGTAGACCCAACTCGCGGGCGATGCCTAGCGCCTGACGCGCACTCTCGGCGGCCTCGACGGGCGCCCCCGCGTCGCGCGTCGCTGTGCTGAGTGTCAATAGCGCGCGCCCTTCGGCGGCGCGGTCGCCGGTTTTGCGGGCGATGCGCAACACCTGCGCGTAACAGGCGCGCGCTTCCGCGTAGTTGCCCTGTTCTCTGTGGATGAAGCCGAGCGCGTCCAGAGCCAGCGTCTCCCCGTATCGGTCGCCGATTTCGCGGCTGATACTCAGGGCTTGCTCGTAAAGCGCCACGGCGCGGGCGTATTGGCCCTGGTCAAACGCGATCTCGCCGAGGTTGTAGAGAGCAGCGCGTTCGCCGCGCCGGTCGCCGATCTTGCGGTGGATGTGGAGCGCCCGCTGCTGATACTCGCGGGCTTCGTCCAGATCGAAGGCCGCCATGCCGAGGCTGCGGAGTGTGTCGGCTTCTACCTGCGGGATGTCGGCAGCGAGGTCAAGGGCGTGGTGTAGTTGTTCGCGGGCAGCCCGGTGATCGTCCAGGTAATAGAGCGCGCGGCCCCACATCAGATAGCCGGCGGCCTCGCTGTGTGCGTCACGGGCGACGCGCGCCAGATTGAGGGCTTTTTTCCCGAAGACGATGACAGCGCCGTAATCGCCCGTCGCTTCCGCATATTGCGCCTGCCGCAGCGCGACTTCGGCCTGGAGCGCCGGATCGTCCAGTTGGTTGGCCAGGGACGCCAGTTCGGCCAGATCGGCGGATTGCGGGCCGCGCGCGCCCAGGAGGTCGTACAGTTTTTCGCGCGCGAGCAGGGCCGCGTAGCGCTGCCGGTCGGCCCCCGGCAGCAGCGCCAGGGCGCGGCTGTAGTAGTCCGCGGCCTCGGCGTTGGCAAAGTGCGCCGCCGCCTGCGCCGCCGCGCGGAGCAGATACGTCACAGCTTTCTCCGGTTGCTGCGCGCCCGCCCAGTGATGCGCCAGCAGGCCGATCTGCTCGTCCTGCGGTTCCGGGGCGGCTTGTTCCAGGGACTGCGCCACCTGTTGATGGAAGTGTTGCTGCTCGTGCTTGAGCAGGCTGTTGTAGGCCGCTTCCATAATGAGGTGGTGTTTGAAGATGTACTCGGCTTCGGGGGCGCCGGGCTGCGCGTGGATCAGATCCTCCGCCTGGAGGAGGCGCAACACTCGCTCCAGGGGCACGCTGCGCCGCGCAATGCTCGCCAAAATTCGCTGACGGAAAATACGCCCGATGACGGCGGCCATCTGCAAGACGCGCCGCGCCTCCTCCGGCAGGCGGTCAATGCGCGCCATCAGGACGCCGTAGAGGGTGGGGGGGATGGTGATGTGGACGGCTTCGCGGGTGATGCGCCACCGTTGGTTCGCCGGGTCGCGGGTGATCGCGCCGCTATCGAGCAGCGAGCGAATGATTTCCTCAACGTAGAAGGGGTTGCCTTCCGCGTGGTTCAGGATGCGCTTTTTGAGGGTCGCCGGGATATCGTCCCCCGGCAGCAGGGCGTCCACCAGCCTGGCAGATTCGACGGGGGAGAGCGGCGTCAACCACAGGTCGGTATGCGGGTGGACGTGTCGTTGCGCGGCGGTTTTGCTCACCAGCGTCCCGCCATGCGCCGTCTCCGGGCGCAGCAGGCAGAGGATGAGCAGCGGCGCGCGTTCCGTCAGGTGGAACAGGCGCTCCAACAATTCCAGGGAAGTGGGATCGGCCCAGTGCAAATCCTCACAGACGATCACCAACGGTTGGCGGTGGGTTATGCCTTCGATAAACGCCTCAATGGCGCGAAAGGCGCCCCGCTTGAAGCGCTCACCTTCCAACTCCTCCATGGTGAGCGGGGTCACGTCCTCCAGTGGCAGGGATAACAGGTGCCCCAGGTACAGGGTGAGCCGCTCCAGCCGTTCCGGGTAGCGTATGTCCGCCGTGGCAAGCTGTCCCACATGCGCGCGCAGTCGCCCCAGGATGTGTTGGGGCGAGTCCTCCGGCGTCACACCGAGCAGGCCGCGCAGCACATCCAGCCACAGCAGGTAGGCTATAGACGCGCCGTAGGAGCGGCAACGACCTTCCACCCAGCGCGGGCGGGTCGCGGCGGGCTGCGGGCGGACGGCGTCGTCGTAGACTTCGGCGATCAGGCGCGATTTGCCCAGACCGGCATCGCCGATAATGGTGACGATGCGTCCGGCGCCTTGCTGCAATCGGGCGAGCGCGTCGCGCAATTGCGCGGCCTCCGTCTCGCGCCCGATCATCGGCGCGCGCAGGCCGGCGATGCCGCGCAGTTTGCTTCCCGCTGCTTGCGCGGATAGCGGACGGTAGACGTTTACCGGCGACTGGAGGCCCTTGACTTGCAGGCTACCCAACGGTTTCCAGGTGAACTGCGCCTGGGTCAGGCGATAGGTGCTCTCGCCGACCAGTACCGCGCCCGGTTCGGCGGCGGCTTCCAGGCGGGCGGCCAGCGCGATCGCCTCGCCCATCGCGGTGTCCTCGCTGTGCTGGCGGCGGTCGCCGACTTTGGCGACGATGACGGCGCCGGTGTTGACGCCGATGCGCAATTGCAGGTCGAGGCCGCGCTGGCGGCGCAGGGCAGCCGCGAAGCGTTGGATGGCCGATTGCATCGCCAGTCCGGCGAGGACGGCGCGCTCCGGGTCGTCCTCGTGGACGACGGTTGCGCCGAAGAAGGCCAGTAGGCCGTCGCCCCGGAATTGATCCACTTCACCGCCGTAGCGGTAGATTTCGGTTTCGAGGATTTGGAAGACGCGATTCATCAGCTTGACCCATTCCTCGGTGCCGAGCTGTTCGAGCAGCGCCGTCGAGCCTTTGACGTCGGCGATGATGACGGTGACTTGTTTGTGCTTGCCCTGTAGGGCGGGGGGGCGCGCGCGCGCCGGTTGGCGGGCCGTCGTTCTCGACTCTGGTAGCGGGCCGGTCTTGGGACGGGGGACGGAGGCGGCCAGCGCCGTCAGTTTTTCGCGCGCTGCCGTGATCAGCGGGTCTACGACGGCGTCGCCGAGGTGGGCGCGTTGGGTTTCCAGCGCGGCGATGCTCTGCTCCAATTGGGCAGCTTCGCTTAACTCGTTAATCTTCATCTCCGTACATCCGCCGCCACAGCGCGACATCTTCCGCTGACGGGCCAGGCCCTGCCGGCGGTTCGCCCGTGGGGGCGAGCCGGTGTTTGTGTTTGGTCCACCGCTGCGTGGCGCGGCGTTCCCGCCCGGCAACGCGGGAGTCGGGGTGCGGTTTGACAGCGGTGGGCGGCGGGTTAGCCTCCGCGTCGCCGCCGAACAGGGCCAACCATTCGGCGACTTCTTCCGGGGGCAGGCCCTCCGGCAGTTCCTTGTCCACCGTCAGGGACACGGGGGAGGGGGTGGGCGGGGCGGCGGGGCGTCTGGGGCGCGGGGGCGGCGGGTTGGCCTCTATATCGCCGCCGAATAAGGTCAGCCACTCGGCGACTTCGCCTTCAGAGATGTCGTCCGGCTTTTCGCCGCGCGGTGTCGGTGTGAGCGGGGCCACGGGATGGCCCACCTGTTCGCCAATGGGGACGGAGGTTTTGCCAGTGGGCGGTGGCGGCACGACCGGACGCCGCTTGCCGGGCGCGTCGCGTATGGGACGGGGAGGAACTGGCGACGCGGGCGGCGGCTCAGGCAATGGCGACGCGGGCGGGAGATCGGTGGGTTCGGGGAAGACGGCCAGCCAGTCGGCGACTTCGGCGGCGGAGATGGCGTCGGGTTTCTCTTTCCAAGCGTCGGGCAGTTGATTCAGCCGTTCGGCGAATTCCTGCGCCGTGAGCGTCCGCGCGCCCACGTCTTCCGCCCCGGCCAGCACCTCCCGGTCGGACGACACTACTGTCCAATTGCCGGCGTCGCGCAATTTGCGCAGCCGCGCCCGGATCACGCGGTCGGCGTTGGTGTGGAAGCGTGCGGCAAACACCACCTGGATGTCGGGTGTGGAGAGGGCGGGCGCGTAACCGCCGGGGATGCCGCCGTCGAATACAACGATGGCCTTGCGGCGCTCACGCCCGGCCCAGGCGCGCAGCTTCAACACCAGCTTGGCTTCGTCGTGTTCTTCGGTCAGGTCAATGTCAGGCAAGGCTGCGATTACGTTATGTCCATCAATTAGGTAAGGCATACATTGGCTTTCATTCTATATGATGCGTGAAACGTGAAACGTGAAACGTGAATAGCAAAATCATCACGTTTCACGGTTTACGCTTCACGGTTGAGTTATCTTAAGCGGGATGGCAGGAATGTCAATGAGAAAAGGCGGTTGTCAGGGGTGGAGCGTGGGGCTATAATCCCAGGTATGAAACGTAAAATGTGAAACGTGAGGCTTTCACTATGGAGTGCCCCGTTTCATGTATCTGAATTTGCAGAGGTTACGAAGTAAGGTAAGGAGGTGTTTATGTCTGAACCTATCAATAAGTCGGAAAAGCCTTCAGCATCCTTGCAAAAGGCGGACCCCAATAAATTCTTCGGTTGGTTTGAGGAATTTTTCGGACAGTTCCGTCTGGGTTGGCGGTTGTTGCTGGATGGGCGGGTGTCGGTGTTCACAAAAATCATCCCGGTGTTGACGACGGCGTATATCCTATCGCCCATTGATTTGCTACCGGACCTGGCGCTGGGATTTGGGCAGTTGGACGATCTGGCCGTCTTCTTGATCGGGTTGCGGTTGTTCATTGATATGTGCCCGCCAGAGTTGGTGGACGAACACAAGGGCGGGACGCCGCTCACGCCAACGCCGCCGCCGTCATGGACGCCGCCGGACGACGTGATTGACGTCGAGGCACGCATCCCGGAATCTTCGGACGATGGGGGAGACGACGATGAAACCGTGCGTTGAGTGCGTCCCCAACTTCAGCGAAGGCCGTGACCGTGCGGTGATCGAGGCGATTGTGGCGGCAATGCGTGCCGTGCCGGGCGTGCAACTCCTGGGCTACGAGTCGGACGTAGATCACAACCGCACGGTGGTGACGCTGGTGGGCGCGCCCGTCGCTGTGCAGGAAGCAGCCTTCCAGGGAATCAAGACGGCGGCCAACCTGATTGACATGGATCAGCATCACGGCGAGCATCCCCGCCTCGGCGCGACGGACGTGGTGCCGTTTGTGCCGATCAGCGGCGTCTTGATGAGCGACTGCATCACCCTGGCCCAAGACCTGGGCCGGCGCGTCGGGGAAGAACTGGGAATCCCGGTCTACCTGTACGAACGGGCCGCGCTGCGCCCGGAGCGCACAAACCTCGAAGACGTGCGGCGCGGGGAATACGAGCTGCTCAAGCAGGAAATCGGCGTCAAACCGGAGCGTGATCCCGACTTCGGCCCAAAAACGCTCGGCAAAGCGGGGGCCACCATCATCGGGGCGCGACCTTACCTGGTGGCCTTTAACGCCTACCTCAACACCGCCGACGTGCGTATTGCGCAGGCCATTGCGCAGGCGGTGCGCCAATCCAGCGGCGGCTACCGGTACGTGAAGGCGATGGGCATTTTGGTGGCCGGGCAGGCGCAGATTTCGATGAACATGACGAACTTTAGCAGCACGCCGCTGCATCGCGTGCTGGAAACCGTCCGCAGCGAGGCAGCGCGGTACGGCGCGCGGGTGACACACACCGAAATCGTGGGGTTGACGCCGCAGCAGGTGCTCCTCGATGCCGCGCAGTGGTACTTGCAACTGGACGACTTCGACGGTGAGCAAATCCTGGAGAACAAGCTGGCCGCGCAGGACGAGGGCGCGCCGTTGGGCTTCCTGGACGCAGTGGCGGCCAACACCCCGACGCCGGGCGGCGGGTCGGTGGCGGCGCTGGCAGGCGCACTGGCTGCTGCCCTGACGACGATGGTCGGCCGGCTGACGGTGGGCAAGAAGAAGTACGCCGATGTGAAAGACGAAGTCGGCGCGATCATCCTGGCCGCCGAGAGACTCCGCCTGACGCTGGCGGCACGCATAGACGAAGACGCCGCCGCGTTCGACGCGGTGATGGCAGCGAACAAACTCCCGAAGGGGACGCCAGAAGAACAGGCGTCGCAGGCGGCCGCCGTGCAGGCCGCGACGGTGACGGCGGCAGAAGTCCCGTTGGCGACCGCCCGCGACGCGCTCCGCGTGATGGAGCTGGCCGGCGAAGTCGCGCGCAAGGGCAACGTCAATGCCGTGACGGACGCGGCGACTGCCGGCTGGCTGGCGCTGGCGGCGATGCAGGGGGCTGCGCTCAACGTGCGGGTCAATGCTGTGTCGCTGGAGGACGCCGCGCAAAAAGCCGCGTGGCTGGCAGAATTGGAGCAAATCCTGGCGCGTGCGCAAGAGTTGGTCGCGCAAATTCAGGGGACGGCGGTGCAGCGGGCAGGGTTGTAGAGAATCTTGTTTCACGCAAAGGCGCAAAGGCGCGAAGGGAAACTTCGCATCTTTGCGCTTTTGTTTTGGACGCAGATTCACGCAGATTTTCGCAGATAATAAAGAAAAAATCTGCGTTTATCCGCGTGAATCTGCGTCCTAAATTTTGGGCCGTTTGAGGTAAGCGGGCGGCATCGTCTCGACCAGGTAGATGAGTGGTGTCGGATGGTAGAACGCGATGCCGGCGGCGTGGGCGGCGGCGGCGTCCACGGTGAGGATGACCGGCTCGTGGGTGTGGCGCAGGGCGATACTGCGGGCGGTGGCTTCGTCTTCGGCCAGGTGGACGTACTGCCGCGCCATCGGCTTCAGGCCTTCCTGGAAAATAGTCTCCAACGCTTCCGGCGTGGTGCCATGATAGAGCACGTCCGGCGGCGTGACGGCCTCGTATTCGGGGCGCAGGGCGGTGTGGCCGTACAGGGCGCGGATGTAATCGCCATCGGGCCGGATGACGATCTCAAAGCGTTGACGGCCCGGCAGGGTCAGCACGGCGTCCACGTCCGCGCGGGTGGCCCAGCGGAAGTTGGGCAGACCCTTGAGGATGCGCATGATGTCCGCCAGCCGGGCATACCCCGCCGCATCCAACGCCAGCGGAAATTTCTCCGGCCGGTGGCGCAGCAGCAGCGAGAGGAATTTGCTCAGTTTTTGGAGTTGGGGAGTGTTCATCGTTGTGTCCTTTGGTAATGGGTAATGAGAAATGAGTAATGAGTGCAGTGCACTCATTACTCATTTCTTCTTACTCATTTCTCATTTCTGATTTCCACTTATCCGCCACAGATTGGCGCGGAATTGGGTTTGTTCTTTTTTGCTGAAGGTGGCGAGGAAACGGGCGAGGCGGACGCGGCGGGTGTCGTCGCGGCGCGGACATTCCAGCTCCGGCGGAAACGTCCAACCCTGCGCGCGGGCGTAGCGGGCGATGTCGGCTGCCGGTGCGTAGATCAGCGGGCGGATGAGGGTGAAGCGTCCCTCAAAGAAGCTGCGGCGCGGCGGCAGCGATTCCAGGCGACCTTTGTAAAGCAGGCTCATCAGGGTGGTTACGGCGGCATCGTCGGCGTGGTGGCCGTAGGCGATTTTGTTGCAGTCCAGCGCTTCGGCGGCGAAAAACAGCGCCTTACGGCGGTTAAACGCGCAGCGGAAGCAGGCCATCGGCAGGGCCTCGTCTGGCGAGACGTTCAGCGGCGCGATGTGGTAAGGTACGCCCAGGCTTTGCAGCCACGGCTCCAGGATGGGGACAAGGGCCGGCAGTCCGACGCCCGCGCCGTCAATGTGGACGGCGACAACTTCGTACCTGCCGGGGACGTCCACGCCGCGCACCAGCAAGTCCAGCAGCGCGCGGCTGTCCTTTCCGCCGGACACCCCCACGGCGATGCGGTCGCCGTCCGTGATGAGGTCGAAATCGCGGATGGCGCGGTTGAGCAGCGAGTGCAGGTGAGATGGCATACGAGTTAGGAGTTAGGAGTTAGGATGGGATTGGCGGTGTTGCGCTGACTCGCTTTTTCGCCGATCCGCCTTTTCTCTGATCCGCTTTCTCGCTGATCCGCTTTCTCGCTTCATGATGCTTTCAGCCGCTTCTCGTACTGCCGCTCGTAGTATTGTTTGTACAGGTCGCCGCTTTTGATGGGACGCCACCACGCTTCGTTTTCGGCGTACCAACGCACGGTCTTGGCGACGGCTTCGGCGCAGGTGAGGTGACATTTCCAGCCGAGGGCGCGCAGTTTGCTCACGTCGAGCGCGTAGCGGCGGTCGTGACCGGGCCGGTCGGCCACATGCTTGATGAGGCTCTCCGGTTTGCCCAGCGTCGCCAGGACGATCCGCGTCATCTCGATGTTGGTCATCTCTGCGCCGGTGCCGACGTTGTAGATCTCCCCCAGTTTTCCCCGGTGCAGCACCACGTCAATGCCCTCGCAGTGATCCAGCACGTACTGATAGTCGCGCACCTGTAGCCCGTCGCCGTAGACGGGGAGCGGCTGGTCGTCTATGGCGTTGGTGGCAAACAGCGGCACGACTTTCTCCGGGTACTGGTACGGGCCGACGTTGTTCGCGCCGCGCGTGATCGTGACGGGCAGACCCCACGAGGCGTGGTACGCCAGCGTCATCAGGTCGCCGGCGGTCTTGCTGGCTGAGTAGGGGCTGCGCGGTTCGTAGGGATCGGTTTCCGCAGAGCGGCCCGTCAACACCTGCCCGTAAACCTCATCGGTGCTGACCTGGTGATAGCGTTCCAACTGGTGCGTTTTGGCTGCTTCGAGCAGGACGTAGGTGCCGTACACGTCGGTTTGAATGAAAGACCCCGGCTCTGTCAAAGAACGATCCACGTGCGTTTCGGCGGCAAAGTTGACGATGGTGTCCAGCTTGTAGTCCGTGATCGTCTGTTCCACCTGTTTCGCGTCACAGATGTCGCCTTGCACGAAGGCGTAGCGGTCGCCAAAGCGCTCCGCCACGTCCTGCAAATTCTCCCGCCGCCCGGCGTAGGTCAGCTTGTCGTAGACGACGATGAAGTAATCGGGGTATTTCTCCAGCATGTAGCGCGTGAAATTCGAGCCGATGAAGCCCGCGCCTCCTGTCACCATCAAACGTTGCATTGTGAGCCTCCTTAAGTAGCCACAGAGACACAGAGAACACAGGGAAAAAACTCTGCGCACTCTGCGTGCTCTGCGGTGAAATGATTTTTCCTCCGCTCATTGTAACACAAAAAGGCCGGGACGTATGGGGTTAAGGCTTCAGGCAATGTTAATCTATCTGTAACCTAACATAATGGCCTTCCGAGGTAAGATGATTTTGAACTTAATCATTGGAAAAATGGCTATGAACACACAAAAAAGAGTTCCCTTAGTGGCGATGAACCGGCTCAAGCCGGAAAACGTGGCAGCAGAAATCTCGCGGTTGAACCACGATCTGGCGCGGCGCGCGCAGGAATTGGCGATGCTGAACAAAGCCGGCCAGATGATGACGTCCAGCCTCGATCTCAACGCGGTGCTCGCTACCGCACTGGATGAGGTGATCCGCCTGTTGGATGTGGTGGGCGCGTCGGTCTGGCTGTTGGAGCCGGCGCCTGGGGAGGGGCCGCCACACACCACACACTGGGTCGTGTGTCGCGCCGTCGCCGGTGAGCAGCAGGAGGTAGTGCGCAATTGGCGGCTGGCGTTGGGGCAGGGGATTGTCGGTTGGGTGGCGCAGAGCGGCCAGCCTTTGATTGTGCCCGATGTACAGGCTGATGACCGACATTTTCAGGAAGTGGATCAACGCACTGGCCTTCCGCTGCGCGCCATTCTCAGCGTGCCGTTGCAGGTCAAGGATAGCGTCATCGGCGTGCTCCAGGTGGTGGATGTTCAGGTAGGAAGATTCTCGACGGATGATCTGACGCTGCTGGAGCCGCTGGCGGCTTTTACCGCGATTGCGGTGGAGAATGCTCGCTTGTATGCCGAGGCCAAGCGTCTGCGCGATTTCAATGAGGAGATTGTGCAGAGCATGGAGGAGGGGGTGCTGTTGGAGGATGCCGCCGGTTACATCACTTTTGTCAACACCAAGATGGCAGAATTGTTGGGGGCGCCGGCGGATACATTGTTCGGGCAGCACTGGACAGGGATCGCGGCCGCGGACAGTCTGATGTTGTTGCACGAGTGGGGCGGGCAGTCGCCGGAAAATTCGGCGAAGCACTACGAAACAGAATTGGTTATGACCAACGGCCAGCGGCTGCCGGTGCTCGTCAGCGGCCGATTACTCTGGACGCCGTCTCCGGAGGATGCGGAGGCGCATTTTGCCGGTATCCTGGCCGTCTTCACCGATATTACCGAGCGGAAGCAAGGGGAAGCCACCCTGCGCCGGCGCAATAAGGATTTGGCGACATTGAACGCCATTACTACGGCTATTGGGCAGCCGGTGGGGTTGGATCAGGCGTTTCGCGTCATTCTGGATAAGACGTTGGAAGTCACCAATATGCCCGCCGGGGCGATCCATTTGCTGGACATCACTAAGGGCACACTAAGTCTGGCGGCGCAGCATGGCTTGCCGGCGCCCCTGCGCGCCGAAGTGCGAACGGTCAATCTGGGGCATGGGGCGATTGGACAGGTTGCTAAATGGAGTAAATCCATCGTCCAGGAGCGGGTGGTGGCCGATCCCGACGCGCCGGGCAGCGCCCAGTTCCATGGCTACGCCGGACTGCCGATTACCTCGCACAATCGGGTATTGGGCGTCTTCAGTGTCTATAGCCACAGTCTGGATCATCTGAATGTCCACGAAGTACAACTGCTCACTGCCATTGCCAACCAGATTGGCGTCGTTGTCGAAAACACGCGCCGCGCCGAGGAAGTGGCCCAGATGGAAATCCTGCGCGAGTTGAATCGGCTGCGCTCCGAGTTGATCGCCAATGCTTCGCACGAGTTGCGGACTCCATTGGGGTTGATCAAGGTATTCTGTACGTCACTGCTGGCGGAGGATGTTAAGTTTGATGTGGCGACGCGCCAGCAGTTCTTGCGCGGTATTGATGAAGAGACGGATAAGTTGAAGTTGATTGTGGATAACCTGTTAGGGCTGTCTACTTTGGAAAGCGGCCGCCTGCGGCTGGAACGCCAGCCCACCGATTTGGCGGCGCTGGTGCAGAAGGTGACGGAGGCGATGCAACTAGAGCTGGAGCGGAGTGTGACGCCTGCGCGCCATCATTTTGTTTTAGATTTCCCGACCACCCCTCTGGTTGCGCCCATAGACGCCAAGCGTATTGAGCAAGTGCTGCGCAATTTATTGAACAACGCCCTCAAATATTCGCCCAACGGTGGGGCCGTCACCATCCAGGGACGCGGCGATAAATGGCAGGCGCTCGTGCGCATCAGTGACGAGGGCATCGGGATGCAGCCGGAAGATTTGGAACGCATTTTTGACCGGTTCTACCGGGTTGAGGATGACACGACGCGCGCCATCGGCGGCGTTGGTTTGGGGCTGGCCGTTTGCAAGGGCATTGTGGAGGCGCACGGCGGCCGCATCTGGGCTGAAAGCGCGCCGGGCGCGGGCAGCCATTTCTACTTCACGCTGCCGATGGCTGAGACGGATGAGCTGTGATGTTGAGTTTTGGAAATTGGAAATCGGTAACTGGGAACTGGGAACTGGGAACTGATTCCCGATCACTGCTCACCGATTTCCTGAAAGACTGAGGCGAAGGGATATGAACAAGCGTAAGCCGCGAGTGTTGGTGGTGGATGACGAGCCGCGTTATGTGTGGGCGATCAGGATGAACCTGGAAGCGCGCGGCTATGAGGTTGTGGTCGCGCAGGATGGGGAAGCGGCCATCGGGCATGCCGTCACCGCCGACCCGGATGTGATTATGCTGGACGTGCGGATGCCGGGGATGAACGGCTACGAAGTCTGCAAGCAGATTCGGGAATTTTCCGCCGTGCCGATCATTATGTTGACTGCGCTGGCCGAAGAGGTGGACAAGGTTAAGGGTCTGGACGCCGGCGCCGACGATTACGTGACCAAGCCTTTCGGCGCGGAGGAATTGTTGGCGCGCGTGCGCGCCGCCGTGCGTCGTCGGGAGCGGGTCGAGCGTGCCGCCGCGCCGCCGGTCTTGCGTACTGGCGAGTTGGAAGTGGACTTGATCCGACAGCGGGTGTTTGTGCGTGACGCGGAAGTCACGCTGACGCCGGTGGAATTCCGCCTGCTGCAAGAGTTGGCGAAGCAGTCTGGGCGCGTGCTTGTGCCGGAGTATTTGTTGGAGAAGGTCTGGGGTGTCGGCTACGAGGGAGAGCAGCGCTTGCTCCGCCAGGCCGTCCACCGACTGCGCCAGAAGATTGAAGGCGACCCCGGTCATCCACGCTACATCCACACCCTGCGCGGGATTGGGTATACCCTCTCAGATGCGGCGTGAGCGAGTTAGGAGTTAGGAGTTAGGAGTTAGGAGTTAGGAGTTAGGAAGAAAGCTAGGCGTAACTTCCCCACTTGCAACTCCTCATTCCTCACTCGCAATTCCTCACTCGCAACTCCTCACTCCCCGGTTGGATCGCTTTTGGAATATTAGAATGTAGGTTTGTAACATTTTCGGAATATATGTGTGTTAGGATATGGTTATAAAAATGACGATCATCAGGAGCATCACCTGAAACGCATCCAGGCAATGACTGGATCGCAAGGGCAGATGAGGTGAGCATGGAGAACGCAAACGCAGAAGCGACAGAAAAAAAAGTGCTGGTGCTCAGCGATAACGAGACACTGGCTCAAGTCATTGAATTTAGCCTGCGCAACGGCTTGAAGACAATCCAGGTGCGTTCGCTGGTGATGTCTGTTCCGCAGGAGCGGCAGGATCATGATGCGGACAACGCGCCGGATTTGATCGTAGTCGCGATGAGTTCGCCGTCCAACGAGCCGGTGGTGGCCTTGGCGCGGGCTTCGTTGGGCAGTTACATTGGTCGTGTGCCGATCCTCATCATTTCGGATAAGTGTTTCCAGGCCGATCTGGCCGTCCAAATTGCACATCTGGATTTTCCGTTTGTGATTGGGATGCTCAATGACAAAGTGAATGACATTCTCTATCACGACATACTCGCCGGCTCTGGCATCGTTTCCGAAGTTGAGGCGCGGATGGCCTAGTCGCAAGACGCGGCGTGCTGCGCCTACGTGGTCACACAGTCCTTTTTTAGAGAGGTTGGTTGTCAGGAGAATCAGCAACTATGGCGAATGAAAGTGTTCCCATCACTGCCGCTTCCCATGCCCCTGTCGGCGCTGTTCAAGCGCAACGTTATCTCGTGGTTTTCCGGCTGGAAGCGCAAGGGTATGCCATCCCGGTAGAAGCCATCCTTCAAATCATCGAAATGGTCGCTATCACACCTATCCCCCAGATCAACCCGGTGGTGGAAGGTCTTATCAACCTGCGCGGCGAGGTTGTTCCGGTGCTCAATTTGCGCCGCTATCTGGGAATGTCAGGCGCGCCGCTGCAATTGCACACCCCCATCATCCTGGTACATCACACCGGCGCGGATGCGACGGGCGCCGTGTGGCAGAAAGCCGGGCTGATTGTGGATGAGGTCTTGGACGTGATGACCGTCCGCGATGAGGCAATCACCTCCCTGCCGGGGATTTTGCCCGAGGGGTTGCGGCAGGCGCCCATGGTCCAGGGGTTGGTGCATCACGCGCACGACCTCGTTATTTTGCTGGATGTGGCGCAACTCTTCGCGTCGGAGCAGTTGCCGCCGTTGTCTATGAAGTCCGCCACATTGGCGGAATTGCTGCCGGAAAGCGCGCCTTTTGACGCCGACGTCAACATGCTGGAGGTCGCGGCATGAACGAGCGCGAACTTCGGCTGGAATACCGCGACTACGTGCGCTTTAACCGGCTGCTTCTCGACCGTTGCGGGATGTATTTTTCGGAGAGCCGCCAATCAGAACTGGCGCTGGGCGTCAAACAGGCATTTGCCGCCTCCACCTGCGTCAACCTGGACGCTTACTACACCCTGTTGCTCGATCCGAAGGGCGGCGCGATGGAAATGGATCGGCTCATCAATGCGGTGACGGTTGGGGAGACGCATTTCTTCCGCAACCAACCGCAGTTTGACGCGCTGTACCATCACGTTCTACCGGCAATCATCGCGCGCCAACGATCTTTGCGCGCGTTGCGCATCTGGAGCGCGGGTTGCGCCAGCGGCGAGGAAGCCTACTCGGTGGCGATGCTGCTGCGGGAACTGCTGCCCGACGCCAACGACTGGGCCATCACCATTCTGGCGACCGACATCAACAATGAGGCGCTGGACCGCGCGCGGCAGGCGGTATACGGCGAGTGGGCGTTCCGTGAAGAGCGCGCCCGCTTGTGGCGGCAGCGGTATTTCATCCCGGAGGGCAAGCGTTACCGGCTCAAGCCGGAAGTGTGCCGCATGGTGACGTTCGCCCGGCTGAACCTGGTGGAGGACGTTTATCCGAGTTATGAAACCAATACCACCACGCTCGATCTCATCCTGTGCCGCAATGTGACTATCTATTTCAGCGAAACGGTCACGCGGCGGGTGGTGGCGCGGTTCTACGAAGCCTTGAGTCCGGGTGGCTGGCTGGTGGTCGGGCATGCCGAGCCATCCTTGAGTGTTTACCAGCGTTACGAGACGTGTAACTACCCCGACACGGTATTGTACCGGCGTCCCTGCCAATCTACCCTCGGCGGTGTTGAAAGGGGCGGCGCGTCGGCGCGCTCGGCCCGGCCGCCCGCCGTCGAGCCCCCCGCCTTACCCGAAGACACTCCGCCCTCCTATCCCCCGCCGGCGCCCGCCGTCGAAACGCCCGGCGACTTGCTCGAACAGGCGGAGGAATGGATTCACGATGGCCGTGCCGAGGAAGCGCGCGACCTGTTGTTGACCCTCTCCGCGTCACGGCCGGGGGATGCCCTTGTGGGTGTGCTGCTGGGGCGCGCGTACGCGAATCTAGGGGATTGGCGCAATGCAGAGTATTGGTGCGCGCATGCCGTCCATCTCGATAAGTTGGCCGGCGACGCTTACTATACGCTGTCGCTCGTTTATCAGCACCAGGGCCGTCTGGACGAGGCCATCACGATGATGAAAAAGGTCGTGTATCTGGATCGCAATCACATTCTCGGTCATTTTGGCCTGGCCGACCTCTACCGCGACAAACGTTTGTGGGGTCAGGCGCAGAAATCATTGGACAATGCGCGCCGGCTGCTCAACGGTCACGCTGATGATGACTTGATTCCCGGTTCCGGCGGAATCACCGTCAGCAGCCTGCGCGAGACGATTTTCCGGCAACAACAGCGGTGGGGGCTGGAGACGTCCGAGCAACGCTATATCCAGGAGGAATACAGTGGCAATGGAAGAACAACTCGCAACTAAACTGGCAGAGGCTCAGGCGCGGATCGCCGAACTGGAAAACATCCTTAGCGAGCGACAGCAGCACGAGAAGAACCTGCGACAGCGCAGCAGCCAACTCCAGATCGTGACGCAGGTCAACCGCATCACCTCTTCGATTTTGAATATTGACGAATTGATCAAGCAATCGGTCAATCTGATTCGCGACTGGTTTGGACTGTACTACGTGGGGTTGTTCCTGGTGGATGACGCGCGTGAGCATGCCGCGCTGCGCGCCGGCACCGGGGAAGCGGGCGCGGCGATGATGGCCGCCGGGCACAGGCTCAAGGTGGGCGGCGCCTCGATGATTGGGCAATGTATTGCGACCGGCGAAGCGCGTATCGCGCTGGATGTGGGCGAGGAAGCCGTGCGCTTTGAGAACCCGCATTTGCCCGACACGCACTCAGAGATGGCGCTGCCGCTGCGCTCGCGGGATTGGGTGATGGGCGCGCTGTCTATGCAGAGCGTCAAAGTTGCGGCCTTCGACGAGGAGAGCATCACGATTTCGCAGATGTTGGCCGACAACCTGGCAACCGCGATTGACAACGCCGATCTGTACACATCGTTGCAAGAGGAACTGCTTGACCGGGAACGCGCCGAACTGGAACGCGAGCGACTTCAGAAAGAGGTCATCGCCGCCCAACAACGCGCCATCCAGGAGCTTTCCACGCCCATCATTCCTGTGCTGGACGGCATCATCGTGATGCCCTTGATCGGCAGCGTGGACTCGCTGCGCGCGAAGGACATCATGCGGGGCTTGTTGGCCGGCATCAACGCTTACCACGCCAAAATCGTGATTCTGGACATCACCGGGGTGCCGATTGTGGACAGCGGCGTGGCCGGGCACCTGAACAAGACGATCAAGGCGGCGCGGCTCAAGGGGGCGCACACCATCGTCACCGGTATCTCAGAGGCGGTCGCCGAGACGGTGGTGGACCTGGGCATTGACTGGAGTGACATCAACACCCTGACCGACTTGCAGACCGGTCTGTTGTTTGCCCTCGGCAAACTGGGATTCACGTTGCAACGGCGCAGGAATGGGAATGAGAGTTAGGGGTTAGGGGGTAGGAGTTAGGAGTAATGAAGGGTACATAATTTCTCGCTCGCAACTCCGCACTCGCAATTCGCAATCTATCAAAGGGATGAATGATGAAAAGCCAACCGGGTCATTTATTAGTCGTGGATGATAGTCCAACGATTCGGATGAAGCTGTCCTTCGAGCTGGAGGAGCAAGGGCACAGCATCGTGACGGCGTGCAATGGGCGCGAGGCCCTGGAGCGGATGCAGGAGCAGGCATTCGACCTGGTGTTGTTGGACATCTTGATGCCGGAGATGAATGGTTACGACGTGTTGCGGGTGATGAATGACGACCCGAACTTGCGCGCCATTCCCGTCATTGTCATTTCAGCGTTTGATGAGATGACGAGCGTGGTCAAGTGCATTCAGATGGGCGCCGAGGACTATTTGCTCAAGACGATGGATCCGGTGTTGCTCGAAGCGCGCATCGGCGCCAGCCTGGAGAAGAAACGGTGGCACGATCAGGAACAGGCGTATCTGCGGCAGTTGCAGTTGGAGCGGAGCAAATCAGAGGAGTTGCTCTTCAATGTGCTGCCTAAGCCCATCGCCGAGCGGCTGAAACGCGGTGAGACTATCATTGCCGACAGTTTTGCCGACATCACTGTGCTGTTTGCCGACCTGGTGGATTTCACGGCTCTGGCGGCGGAGATGACGCCGACTGACCTGGTGGTGTTGCTGAATGACGTTTTCTGCGCCTTCGATTATTTGACGGCGCGGCACGGCCTGGAAAAGATCAAAACATCCGGCGATGCGTACATGGTGGTGGGTGGGTTGTTCAACAAGCGCGCGGACCACGCAGAAGCTATTGCCGACATGGCGCTGGATATGCTCGACGTGATGCGACTGTTCAGCCGTGAGGGCGGCCATTCCCTGGATTTGCGCATCGGGTTCCACACGGGGCCGGTGGTGGGTGGTGTGCTGGGCGCGAACAAGTACACCTACGACCTGTGGGGCGACACAGTCAACACCGCCAGCCGCATGGAGTCGCACAGCGAGACCGGCAAGATCCAGGTGACAGAGGCCGTCTACGAGCGGCTGCGCCCCCGGTATGTCTTTGAACTGCGGGGATGCATCCCCATTAAACACAAAGGCGAAATGAAGACCTATTTTCTGAGAGGTAAGGTATGAGCGAGAAAACGAAGTCCGAACTGATGCAAGAGTTGGTTGAGGCGCGGGCGCGCCAGGCGGAGTTGGCGGAAAATTACACCACCTTCAAGGCGCTGGTAGAAAACTCGCACGACGGCATTGTGATGTTGGATGCCGAGGTGCATTTCACCTATGCCAATAAGGCGGCGCACCTGCTGTTTGGCTGTGACTTCGCCCACCGCGAGATGCTCGGCATGGATGGCGCCACATTCTGGCCGGAAGGCGATTTTGCCACGCTGCACGAAATTGTCCTGCCCCAGGCGCTTAAGCACGGCTGGCACGGGGAGATGCGTCAGCGGCGCAAGGACGGCTCTATCTTCATCGCCGACGCCACCTTCTTTGTAGTCGAGGGCGACGGTGGGGACGTATCCGACATCGGGGTTATCCTGCGCGACATTACCGAGCAGAAGCAGGCCGAGGCCGAGCGCGAACGTTTGCAGCGCGACGCCCTCGACGCACAGCAGCAGGCGATCAAAGAACTCGCCACCCCCATCATCCCGGTGATGGATCGCATTATTGTGGTGCCGTTGGTGGGCGGGCTGGACTCGGTGCGGGCGCGCGACACGATGCGGGCGCTGCTCACCGGGATCAACATGTACCGGGCCAAGATTGTGATCCTGGACATCACCGGGGTGCCGATTGTGGACACCGGCGTGGCGGCGCACCTCAACAAGACCATCCAGGCGGCGCGGCTCAAAGGGGCGCACACTATCGTCACCGGGGTCTCCGACGCGGTCGCCGAGACCATCGTGGATTTGGGGATCGAGTGGGCCGAGTTGGAGACGTTGAGCGACTTGCAAACTGGCCTGATCGTCGCCCTGCGGCGCATGGGATTTGTGTTGAATCGTGTGGAGGGAGTTAGGGGTTAGGAGTGAGGAGTGAGGAGGCAATAGAGACTTCAACACTCAGTCCTCAGTCCTCAGCACTCATTACTCGTTATAAGTTTGAAGGATACTCTATGACCGGCAAAATTCTGATCATTGAAGACAGTATGGTGCAGGCGATGCGCCTTCAGGATACTTTGGAGGCGCATGGGCTTCAGGTGCGCTGTGCCAACTATGGCGAAACCGGCATCGAATTGGCCTGCCAGTGGCAGCCCGACGCAGTCGTGTTGGACCTGATGATGCCGGCTGTGGACGGCTATGAGGTCTGCCGCCGGCTGCTGGCCGACTCCCGCACGTCCAACATTCCCATCATCACCATGTCAGGGAATCCCGCCGACGTGGCGCGGGAGCAGTCGCTGGTTGCCGGGGCTGTGGAATTTATCCCCAAGGGCGGGTTTGCTTACGCGGTGCTTCTCGAAACCCTGCGTCAGCTTCGCGTTTTGGGCGTTGTCGAGGGAGAGACTACCCCTGCGATCGGAGGAGCGCTTGACTATGAAGGATGAAACGGCTCGCCCGGATGCGCTCACGGCGTTGCAGAATGAGATGGTTGCGTTGAAGGTGGCCTTGTTGCAGGCGCAAGTTCTGCAAGCCATCAGCCGCGACATCAGCGCCGCGCGCGACGAACAGCAGTTGCTCCAGGCGCTGGCGCAGCCGGGGTTCGATGCGGATGCGTGTACGGTTAGCTTGAGTTACACCGTCCTGGATGAAAACGGTACTCCCACGTATCTGGAGACGGTCGCTTCTCTGAACGCGGATACTGCCCAGGTCTCGCCGGTGGGGATGCGGATGAATTGGGCCAGGCATCCCCTGGCCGAGGTGCTGACGAATCACCCGGACAAACCCCTCTACATTGCGGATGCGCGGACTGATCCCCACCTCTCGAAGGCGGCGCGGGCTTACCTGGCGCGTTTTGGGGTGGGCGCCGAAGTCGCCATTCCGCTGCGTCACGCGGGACAATGGGTTGGGCTGATCATTTTTGACTGGCAGACGCCGCATCACTTCAGCGATTATGAGCGCGCCATCTTTGACGGTATCTCGCCCCTGATGACAGTGGCCGTCCAAAACCGGCGGCTGGTGGATCGGCTGGAAAAGATCGTCGCTGCGCGCACGGCGGAATTGCACGAGAGCCAGTTTCTCTTCCAGACGTTCCTGGACAACTTCCCCGATCTGGCCTTTGCCCGTGATTTGCAGGGGCATTTTATCCTGAGTAACCGCGCGCTAGAGATAACCTTCGCGCTCAGACCGGGGGAAGCCGTCGGGCGAACGCTGCACGACTTCGCTCCCCAGGAGGTGGCCGATTGCTTGTGGACTTCACAACAGGATGTGTTGGCCCAGCAAGGCCCTGTGGCGTTGGAGGTGACGCTGCCCGCGCCTGATGACCCGCTCGCGCCGCGCGTTAAATACCTGGTGGAATTTCCGCTGTATGACGCTGATAACCGGGTGTATGCCGTCGGCGGAGTTGCCAACGACATCACGGATCGCAAACAGGCGCAGGCCGAGCGCGAGCGCTTGCAGCACGAGGTCATCGTGACCCAACAGCAGGCGCTCAAAGAGCTGGCGACGCCCATCATTCCGATTATGAAACACCCGGATGGCAAGGGCAGCATCCTGGTCATGCCGCTCATCGGCAGCATTGACGCCCTACGCGCCGGCGACATTATGCGGGCGCTGTTGGCCGGGATCAGCGCCCACCGCGCCAAAGTCGTCATTTTGGATATGACCGGCGTGCCGTTGGTGGATACGAGCATCATCAACTACCTCAATCGCACGATTCAGGCGGCGCGGTTGAAGGGGGCGCAGACCATCATTACCGGCATTTCCGACGTGGTAGCGGAAACCATCGTGGATCTGGGGATAGATTGGAGTTACGCGACAACCTTGAGCGACCTCCATACCGGCCTGATCGCCGCGTTGCGGGTATTGGGTCTTAGGTTAAGCAAATTTTAACCATTACGCAACACACATTAGGGTGAGGTGACTTACAATGGAAACATCAACCATTCAGAAATTGGAGAACCTGTTATTGGTATCGGTGCCGCGCGATTTGATGGACGACGAAGTGCTTCGCCTCCGGCGGCAAGTCGTGCGGGAGATACGCAAATACCATTCCCGTTGGGTGATGTTGGACTTTTCGGCGGTGGACATCTGCGACAGCTTCTTTGGCCGTTTCATCCAAAGCACCGCCGACATGGTCGGGCTGATGGGCGCCGATGTCATCGTTTCCGGTCTACAGGACGCCGTCGTCGAGACGATGATCGAGTTGGGGATGACCCTGGAAAACATCCGCGCCGTGTTAGACCTGGATGATGCCCTGGCCCTAAGTCGCACTGTCCAACGCACGGAGATGTATACGCAAGGGATGAAGGCCCTGAATGGTCACGACATTGACTGGGACAACGGATGGGACGCATTGGACATGGATTCGCTTCACCGCGACACGCATGCTATAGCCGAGGTGTGATATGGATCTAGAACGCTTACTGCCGGTGCGCCAATCCGTGACCAGTGTGATGGATGTGGTCAAAGTCCGGCGACAGGGGTTGGAAATGGCGTTGGAGCTTGGCTTCCCCACGCCTGAGGCCACCAAGATCGCGGTGGTCATCTCGGAACTGGGGCGCAACATCGTGCTCTATACGAAAGGCGGCCTGATCAACCTGATCGCCTACACCGGCGAGCGCAAGGGCATCAAAATCATCGCGCAAGACCAGGGGCCGGGCATTGACAATGTGGAGCAAGTTTTGGAAGGGGGCTATACCTCATCCAATGGGATGGGGTTAGGCATTTCCGGCTCGCGGCGCATTATGGATGAATTTGAGGTCAAATCCGTGGCTGGGGTGGGCACCAAGATCACGGGAGTCAAATGGCTGCGATAGTTCGCTGGGGCACAGGAGGTCGGCGGATGTCACTCACTCGTACCTTGACCAAAACGCGCGTTGCCATCCATAACGATGTGGATGTGGTAGTGGCTATCCAGAAAGGGCGCATGTTGGCGCAGGCCCATGGGTTTTCGACCAATGAACAATATATCACCGTCACGGCGATTTCCGAAGTGGCCCACAACATTATCAACTACGCGCGCTGCGGGGAGATCACCCTGGATATTGTTGAGCAAGGGAAGCGCTGCGCCATCTTAATCGTCGCTACCGACGCGGGGCCGGGCATCCCCGACGTACAGCAGGCGCTTAAGGATGGCTATTCGACCGGCGCCGGATTGGGCTTGGGGCTTTCGGGGGCCAGGCGTTTGATGGATGAATTTGAAATTGTTTCCGAAGTGGGCAAGGGCACCACCGTGACCATGTGGAAGTGGCGTAATGATAACAACAACCGCGCAAAAAATAGCCGATCTTGAGTGGGGCGCCGTCCTGAAGGCGTTGGCGGGTCACGCCGAATGTGGCGACCAATACCTGGTGCAGCCGGCCGCCCCTGGGGCGCTCGTGGCGGCCATTGATGGCCTGGGCCACGGCGATAAGGCCGCCGCTGCCGCCAAGTTGGCGCGCGCCATCCTTGCCGAGTACGGCCATGAACCCCTCGTCTCCCTGGTCAACCGTTGCCATAAGCAACTGATCGGCACGCGCGGCGTGGTCATGAGCCTGGCGGATTTCAACCTCGCCGAGCGCACAATGACATGGCTCGGCATTGGCAACGTTCACGGCGCCCTGTTTCACGCTGGAAATGGCCGGAACGTGACGAAATCTTATGAGGCGTTGGTGTTACGCGGCGGCACGCTCGGCTATCGTCTGCCTACCCTGCGCCCTGAAACCCACCCTATTGCTGCCGGCGATACGCTGATTTTGGTGTCCGATGGCGTGCGGAGCGGTTTCGCCAGCGAACTCGACCTGCGGCTGGCCCCGCAAGCGCTGGCCGAATTTATCTTTAAGAACTATGCACGCGGCACCGATGATACGCTGGTGCTAGTGGTGCGGTATGTGGGGGGGGCGGAATGACTGCCGCGCAGCAAAAACTCCGCCTGGAGGCGCTGATGGCCGACGAAAACGCGGCCAACCCGGAGTATATGCGGCAGGTCTGGGAACGCCGCGCCGCCCGCCTAGCCCAGGTTCCGGTGGAAGAAGATGTCGGTGAACGCATTGCCCTGATCCTGATGCAACTGGGTCAGGAAACCTTCGGGCTGGAGGCAACCTATGTGTTCGACATTCGCCCTTTGCCCACCGTTACCCCGGTTCCGCGCACTCCCGATTGGGTGGTCGGCGTCGTCAACCTGCGCGGACGCATTATTTCAGTGGTGGATTTGCAGCGCTTCTTCCGCCTGCCGCTGCTCAAGAAGAGCGCGCGAGACAAAACCACCGGGAGCGCCCTGGTCAAGGCTGCGGTTGCCGACAATGGGGAAGAGGCTACGCAATATCTGGTGGTCGTCGAAACGCCCGAGATGGAGTTGGCATTGCTCACCGACGGCGTGTTAGCCGTCCGTTCGACGCCGGTGAGCCAGATTCAGATGTTGACCGACGCCATGATGTTGAACATTCGACCGGACTATGTGCGCGGCATTATCCCGCACTATGAGAGCCAGGCGGCGGCAGGGCGCGGCCGCGCTGCGGCGAACGCACTGCACGCCGAGCGCAATGACGGCGCGATGTTGGTCGTTTTGAATTTACCCACCTTGTTGGCCGACAAACGCTTGATCATTCAGGAAGAATTAACGTGATGACTAGGGACGGAACGCAACGACGTTTCAGCGGTTTATGGATGGAGGAAACAGGGAAATGGCGACAATAACGCACCAGGCAGATCAAGGATCGGAATCAATTCAGGAACGCGCCGCGCAGCGCGCCGTGTTAGCTTTGCAATTCACGCGCTATGTGGCTTGGGGGGGCGGGATATTCACCGCCAGCGCGCTGGCCGCGTGGCTATGGAATCCCTCATACCCACGTATGGTGGGCGTGGCGCTGAGTCTGGCTATCGCTGCGGGGGGCGCAGGCGTTTATGCCACCTTCCACCAACGCGGGCAAGGGCGCAACGGCCTCTACGTGTTTTTGGGCGCCTTAGCGGCGATGTATTTCGGCATTTTCTGGCTGTGCCCGGAAATGGCCGCGGCAGTCATGCTCGGATATGTCCTGTTGACGATTCTGGGCTATCTGCTGCTCGATCCAGATACGGGGCGCTGGGTTGCCATAGTCAGTCTCGTGTTGATCGTGTTGAGTTACCTGCTGCTTTGGCTAGGTCTGCCGGAAATCCAAGCGCCGTTGCCGGGCGCCTTGAGCTTTGGGTTCGGCGTCGCCCTGACGGTAGCCACCGCGGCGATGATTATGTTGGTGATCGCCCAAAGCTCCGAGGCGCAGGAGGGCTACCTCGCCCACTACCGACAGGAAGCGCATGCCCGCCTGCAAACCCTGGTGAAGCAGTACGTGGAATACATCAACGAAGTGGCGCGCGGCAACCTCGCGGCGCAAGTCCACGTCGCCGGGAATGGCTTCGCCCCGGATGATCCCCTGCTGATCCTGGCGCAAAACCTCGACCGGATGACCAACAGTCTGCGCACCATGATCATCCAGATCAAAGAAGCCGTACACAACCTCAGCTCGGCCACGGCGGAGATCTTAGCGGCCACCGCGCAGCAGGCCGCCGGCGCCAGCGAGCAATCCGCCGCCATCTCGGAGACGACCACCACGGTAGATGAGCTGCGCACCATCGCCGAGCAATCCTCGCGGCGTTCCCAGGAAGTCTCCAGCGCGGCGCACCGCAACGTTGAAATCTCCCAATCCGGTAAGAAAGCCGTGCAGGACACTATCGAAAGCATGGGGCAGATTAAAGAGCGCGTCGAGGGCATCGCCGAGAACATCCTGGCCCTCTCGGAGCAGACGCAGCAGATTGGCGAGATCATTGCCACCGTGAACGACATCGCTTCGCAGTCCAACATCCTCGCGCTCAACGCTTCGGTGGAAGCGGCGCGCGCCGGGGAACATGGCAAGGGCTTCGCTGTCGTCGCCGTGGAAGTGCGTAACCTGGCCGAGCAATCCAAGCAGGCCACCGCCCAGGTCAAGGCGATTCTGTCGGAGATTCAGAAAGCCACCAACGCCACCGTGATGGCGACCGAGGAAGGCACCAAGCGCGTGGACGAGGGCGTGAAGCTGGCCGCGCAGGCGCGGCAGTCCATTGACCAGCTCTCCAGCGTGATCACTGAGTCGGCGCAGGCCGCCGTCCAGGTTGTCGCCGGGGGGCGCCAGCAAGTATCGGGCATTGAGCAGATCGCTCTGGCGATGCAAAACATTGACCAGGCCACCGTCCAAAGCCTGGTGAGCACCCGTCAGATGGAGCGCGCCGCGCAAAACCTGAGCCAGTTGGCGCACAACCTGGCGGAGTTGGTCGCACAGTATGAGTTATGAGTTAGGAGTTAGGAGTTAGGGGTTAGGAGTTAGGGGTTAGGAGTTAGGAATGAAGGAAATCGTCATTCGCTATTTGCTATTCGCAATTCCTCACTCCTCGCTCGCAACTCCTCACTCGCAACTCGCAACTCGCCATTCGCCATTCGTGAGGTTCTACCGTGGTGACGCTAAGTTCTAAAATCCGTGAGCAGCTCATCAGCAGCTTTGGCGCTGAGTTGGCCGAGCATGTCCAGACGATGACGGACGGCCTGCTGGCTCTGGAACAAGATCAGGTGCATGGGGAGGCCCGGCAGGAGACCCTGGCGAGCATCTTCCGCGCTGCGCACAGCCTCAAAGGCGCGGCGCGCGCCCTCGGCGTCACGGCAGTAGAGCAACTGGCGCACGCTCTGGAAAATGTGCTGGATCTGATGCAACGCGGCGCGTTGCCTCTCACGCAGGCATTGTTCACCGTTTGCTTCCGCGCCCTGGATACGATCCAGTTGGTGCAGGCCGTCTACGATTCTGGCGGTACCACACCGCCGGTGCAGGTCTTGCAAACGTTGGCCGAGCTGGAAGAATTTCGCGCGCCGACGCCCGCTGCGACTGGCGCCGAACAACCCGCCGGAGGGACGCTGGCGGATACGGCGTCTCCGGGCGAAAGCGGCGCCGGGCCGTTGCCTTCCTTGCGTCGTCCCTTGCCGCCACGCCCTGCGTCAGAGTTGTCCGGCTCCGCCTCAGCGCCCCCCCCAGCTCCGCCGCCGGCGCCGGTGGTGAAGCCCCTCTTCGATCCAGGCGGGCGCGACACCCGCCCGGCGCCGACTGTGTCGGTCGGTAAGCGGGAAGTGCGCGCCGCCTCCCCGGCGGAACCTGTCGAAAAGGTGATTTGGACGGACGAAACGCCCGCCCAGCCGCCGGTGGAACCGGCCCCACCGCCCCGCGTTTCCGAGGTCAGTGATGAGACGGTGCGGGTCAGTGTGGGGAAACTGGATGCGCTGATGGCGCAGTTGAGCGAACTGCTGGTTACAAAGATTCGTTCGGAACAACGGTTGGGGCAGGTACACCGGACGCGGGATTTTGTGGCGCAGTGGCAAAAAGACTGGGTCGTCATGCGCAAGACGTATGGGCGCTTGATGCGTCGGACGCGCGAGTGGGACGACCGCCCGGAGCTACAACAGGATGTCATGCAGTTGTTGGACTACGTCAGCGCCAACCAGGAGCAACTGCGGCAACTCTACGGCCTGGTCAACACCCTGGCGCGGGAATACGCCAATGACACCTTGCATGCTGCGTTGGTTATTGACACCCTGGAGCAAGAGGTCAAGCAGGTGCGGATGTTGCCGTTGAACACCATCACCGGGGCCTTCGGGCGGATGACGCGCGATTTGGCGCAAAGCGCTCAGAAAGAGGCCACCCTCCACATTGTGGGGGGGGAGGTTGAACTGGACAAGCGTGTCCTGGAACAGATCAAAGACCCGCTGATTCACCTGCTGCGGAACGCCATTGATCACGGTCTGGAAAAGCCGGAAGACCGTGTGGCGGCCGGGAAACCGCGCGCCGGCGCCATCACCTTGACCGCCGAGCAGTTGGGCAAGGAAGTCGTCATCCGGGTGAGCGACGACGGGCGCGGACTGGACATCGAGAGCATCCGCCGCGTCGCGCAGCGCAAAGACGATATTGGCGCGGCCGCTGAAACGCTGAGCGAAACCGAGCTGGTCGAGCTGATCTTTGGGGCGCGTTTTTCAACCAGTCCCATCATTACCGACGTTTCCGGGCGCGGGGTGGGGTTAGATGTGGTGCGGCGTAATGTCAGCGCGTTAGGGGGGCGGATTAACGTGGATTGGATTCCCCGGCAGGGCGCGACCTTCACGTTGATCTTGCCGATAACGTTGACCAGCACGCGCGGTTTGTTAGTGCGCGCCAGCGGCCAGCGTTTTGCCATCCCCTTCAGCGCCATTGAGCGCATCTTGCGTGTTGGCCCGGACGCGATCACGGCGTTGGGCGGCCACGAAACAATTCATCATCAGGGCCGGCCCTACCCCCTGGTGCGCTTGAGCGATGTATTGGAACTGCCGCGTGTGACGCCGAACGGCGCGGAAGAGGCCTACATGATCGTCGTGATCGTGGCAACCGCTGAACGCCGGATGGCCTTCGTGGTGGATGGGTTGGAGGGTGAACAGGAAATGGTCATCAAGACGACGGGCCGCCAACTGCGGCACGTGGGCGGCATTGCCGGGGCGACGGTGATGGGGAACGGCGACGCGCTGCTGGTGCTCAACGTGGCCGATCTCATCAAATTGGCCCTGCGCGGCGAACATCGCGTCACGCATCCTTCCGTGATGGGCGAGGTCGCCGAGGTGACGGCGCCCCCCGCGACGCGGCCTCAACCGCGCATCCTGGTCGTGGATGATTCGGTAACTACCCGCACGCTGGAGAAGAATGTCCTGGAAGCCGCCGGCTACACAGTGCTGCTGGCCGTCAACGGGCAGGAGGCGTTGGGGCTTATTGCGACCGGTGAGGCGCCCGACTTGATTATTTCCGATGTGGTGATGCCGCGCCTGGATGGATTCGGCCTGACCCAACAGATCAAGCATGATGCGCGCACTGCCAACATCCCGGTGATTTTGGTGACATCTCTGGATTCGCCGGAGGATAAAACGCGCGGGATCGAAGTTGGCGCCGATGCGTACATCGTGAAAAGCCACTTTGATCAGAATAACTTGCTGGAAACCATTGAACAATTGATTTGAGGTAAGGCAATGACTATGATAGCGAAGAAAGTGTTAATCATTGAAGACAGCCAGACGCAAGCGCAAACTCTTCAAAAAATATTGGAGTCTTACGGCCTGCGCGTGTTGTGGGCGCCCGGCGGTCGCATCGGCATCCAGTTGGCCGAGCAGTGGATTCCCGATGTGGTTATCCTGGATGTCAAGATGCCCGAAATGGACGGCTTTGAAGTGTGCGCATGTCTGCGCGACAACCCCAAGACCGAACACATCCCGGTGGTAATGATGACCCGCTACAACGAGCCGGATACCCTGAAGATGGGCATCTATCTGGGCGCCGTAGATTTTATCCCGAAAGACGAGTTCGCCAATATGGTGTTGGTGAAGACCCTGGAACAACTGCGCGTGTTACAGGACGATCTAGTTTATCCATCCGCCGCGCCCACCCCGGCCCTTGCGCCGGGCGCGGATGAGGCGGACAGCGCGGTCGCCGGCGACAAACCTGTCTGACGGTCCCTGCGTTGGGCAGTAGATACCGGGTAGGGCAGGTTGTGCGGGCAGCCGAAGGAGGTAAGGGTGATTACAATGGCAAATATGCATAAGGTTCTCATTGTTGAGGATAGTCCAGTGCAGGCGCGGACTCTGGCGAAGCTTCTGGAGGATCAGGGGCTGCGGGTCGTTCACGCCCCCAATGGCCGGGTCGGCATCGAGATGGCCGAGCGTTGGAAGCCCGATGTCATCGTGCTGGACATCAAAATGCCGGATATGGACGGTTTTGAGGTGTGCGAACACCTGCAAAACAACCCCCAGACCAGTCACATCCCGATTGTGATGCTAACGGTCTACAGCGAACCGCCTATGCTGCGGCAGTCCATCTATTTGGGCGCGGTGGATTTCATCCCTAAGGATGATTTTGCCAATGCGGTGTTGCTGGAGACGCTGCGGCAACTACACGTCCTGGAGGGCGGCGCTTCCATCTTTTCGGCCTTGCGGCAGGTGGGTGAGAACCATGACGCTTCTTAATGGGTTCGCCGTGAGCGAGACCGGTCGGTTGGGAGTGAGTACCGGTGAACGGCGTGCGACCCGGGTGTTGGTCATTGACCTGGCCTCCCCTCTGCGCGATAAGTTGGTGGCCTTCCTAGAAGGCAGCGACGGCGTTGAGGTGGTAGGACTGGGGGCGAGCGGGGCCGAAGCCGTGCGGTTGGCGCGGCGGCTGCGTCCCGACGTGATGACGATGAGCGCGGCCGCGCTTGGTCCCGCCGGCCTTCAGGCGATCCGGCAGATCATGCACACGACGCCCACCCCTATAGTGATCACCTCTGCATCTCATGGCCTGGCGGACGCTGCTCCGACGGGGTCGGGTTCTTTCGACTCCGCTCATGAAAGAGGCGCGGTGGATTATACCTTTGCGGCATTACAGGCCGGCGCATTGACCGTGGTGAATGAGCCGCGCCCCGCAGACGGAGCCACCTATGTGGACTTGTTGGCGACAGTGCGGCTGATGGCCGGCGTCCCTGTGATTCATCACTGGAAGCGCGAGACGCAACCGCTGCCCCCCGTGGCTGCGCCTGACCCGCGCGCGTGGGAAGCGCGGTTGCGTCAGGTAGAGGTGATTGGCATCGCGGCCTCCACCGGCGGCCCGGCGGCCTTGACGCAACTGCTACAGCGACTCTCGCCCAGCTTCCCGGCGCCTATCATCGTGGTGCAGCATGTCACCAGCGGTTTTACGACCGGGTTGGCGCAGTGGTTGGATTTGCAGACCTCCCTGCGGGTGCGGGTCGCGCGTCATGGCGACTGTCTCCAACCGGGGACGGTGTGGGTGTCGCCTGACAATTACCATTTGCAGGTAGATCGGTTGGGCAAAATCGAACTGCATCAGGAGCCTTCGTATAAAGGGCTGCGGCCCTCGGCGAATTACCTGTTTCGCTCTATGGCGGCCACGTATGGCGCGCGCGCTCTGGGCATCATCCTGACGGGCATGGGGGATGACGGCGTCGAAGGCTTGAGCCGCCTGCACCGTCAGGGAGGGCTGACTGTAGCGCAAGATGAGGCGAGCAGCGTGGTCTATGGGATGCCGCAAGCAGCGGTTGCGCGGCGCGCTGTGGATCGCGTCCTGGCCTTAGAACATATCGCCGCCTTATTGGAAAATCTGACTGTGACGCATGAAGGATCATAAAGTGAGAGTCGAGAATCTTGAATCAAGAAACTATGTGAAGTATGTATCGTGGTTCTGGATTCGGGATTGGGAGGTGTCCGGTGGAGAATAACCATACCATTGACATTCGAAATAATGTGGACGTAATTATGATGCGCACTGAAGTGCGCAACTCAGCGCGCCAGATCGGCATGGGGATGATGGATCAGGCCAGCATCTCTCTGGCCGCTTCGGGACTGGCTCACGATCTGGGGTTGGGGTGTATCCAGGAAGGGCTGGTCTCCATTGAGCGACTGGAGCAGGAAAACCGGATAGGGTTACAAGTGATCTGCATGAATAAACCCAGCAATGAACAATCAAATTTGACGACCAAAGCCTTGCAAGATGCCAAGTGGATGGTAGATGAAGTGAAGGTTGAGACATTGCCGGCTCAGGTTGTCAAGATCACCCTGGTCAAGTGGATGAGCTAAGGAAAACCCATGCGCGCACCGGTCAAATCTCAGCGAACTGGCCCGATCCGCATCCTGATTGTGGACGATTCGCCCGTGATCCGCGAGATCCTGACCGCCATGTTCCGCGCCGAGCCAGATTTCGAGGTGATCGGCGAAGCGCAAGACGGGCACGAGGCTGTGCAGTTTACGGCGGCGCTGCGCCCGGACGTGATCACGATGGATTTGCACATGCCGCGCATGACCGGGGTGGAGGCCATCCGCCAGATTATGAATACCACGCCCACCCCCATCACTGTGGTGGCGTCGGGTATCCATGAAGACTGCGCCGTGATGGCGGCGCAAGCGCTCGCGGCGGGCGCGCTGACGATGGTAGAAAAGCCACGGGGGATTTCACCCCAGGACTATGGGGCCATCCAGGGGCAATTGACGATGGCAATTCGCCTGGTGGCCGGCGTGGAGCTGGTGTCGTTGGCTGGCGGGGCCGCCGGGGCTGCCGATTTCATCCAGGACAACCGGCCCAAATTGGTCGCCATCGGCGCTTCCACCGGCGGACCGGGGATTTTACACCGCATTTTGCACACATTGCCGAGCGAGTTGAACTTTCCTATCATTGTTGTACAACATATCACAGCCGGATTTGGGGCAGGTTTTGTGCGTTGGCTGGACAGTGTGACGGAGATCAAGGTCCAACTGGCGCAGGACAACGAACCGGTGCGGCCCGGCTGTGTTTGGGTCGCGCCGGAAGGCCATCATTTGACGGTGCAATCCGGCGGCGTCATTCACCTGGACGCTTCGGCGCCGTTAGGCGGGGTGCGACCTTCGGCCAACCGCTTGTTCACCTCGGTGGCCGAAACTTACCAGTCGGCGGCTGTCGGCATTATTTTAACGGGGATGGGGGTGGACGGCGCGGATGGGCTGGAAGAATTGTGGCGCGTCGGCGGTTATACCATCGCGCAGGACGAGGCCAGTTGTGTGGTATTTGGTATGCCCAAGGTTGCCATCGAGCGCGGCGTTGTCCGGCAAGTCCTTACGCCCGACGAAATTGCCACCTTTTTGACGCGCTTGAACGAGCAATGTAAAAACAGGGAGTAGGGAGTAGGGAGTAGGGAGTAGGGAATCAAGTAATTCGTAATTCGCAACTCGCAACTCCTAACTCCTAACTTGATGACCGTGGGGAGGTAGTATGGCACAGAATACGCTGAAGTTCTATTCAACCTTGAAGGGCGCAGCGAAGACGCAGCTTGAACAAACACTCTTAGTGGCTATTGGCGGCGGGCGACGTTTGGGTGAACCGAAATTGGGCATTGTCGTCGCCAACACGGAGGGGCAGATTATCTGGCTAAACGAGAGCGCCGGAGAACTATTGAATCTGGCCGCGCCGCAGTTGGTCGGCACACCGGTCCGTCGCTTATATGACGCGGTGTTCACCCAGGGACATATGCCGATCCTGGAATTGATCGATCATCTGTACGCCGATCCTTACGCGCCAGACCAGGGAACGATTACCACTGAGGTGATGTTGGAGGTGGCGTTGTGTGTCATCCGCGCGCGGCTGGCTCCAATGTTTGCTGAATCCAACGATTTCTTGGGGATCATGATTATGATGCAGGATGTCACGCAACAAGCCGAGCTGGAACGCGCTAAAAGCGAATTTGTCTCCAACGTCTCGCATGAACTGCGCCGCCCTTTGACGGCCATCAAAGGGTACAGCGACCTGTTGTTGTTCAGCGGCGTCGGGCCGTTAAACGCGCAGCAAGAACACTTCCTACGCATCATGCAGGATAACGCCGACCGCCTGGTCGCTCTCGCTAACGACTTGTTGGACATCAGCCACATCGAGAGTGGGCGCATCCAGTTGGACTACAGCGCCATCCAGATGGAGAAGATCGTCCGGGATGTGGTGAAGGCTATGCAACCGGTGTGTGACCGGCGCAACGTCCACCTGGCGCTGCAAATTGATGCGAATATCTGGCCGGTGTGGGGCGACCGAACCCGCTTGATCCAGGTAACCCAAAACCTGATCACCCATGCAATTCAATCCACCCCGGAGGGCGGCGTTGTGACCGTGGCGGTCTCGTGTTCTGACAAGGCCGTGCGCGTGGATGTTACGGACACCGGCGCCGGTATCCCCCCAGAAGAGCAAGGCAAGCTCTTTCAGCGCTTTTATCGCGTCAACAACCCGGCGCTGGTAGATCCCCTCGGCACAGGGTTGGGGCTGCCCATCGCCAAGCAGTTGGTGGAGATGCACGGCGGCGGCTTGCTGATTAACAGCAAAATGGGCGCGGGGAGTACGTTTACGTTTGTGCTGCCACGGCAGGATGCGGTGGCGATGCCGCGCATCGAAGAAGTCCCTGAACCTCCGTTGCACCCCACGGTGTTGGTGGTGGAGGATGAGCGCGATATTGCCGAACTCATCGCTCTGCAATTGCGCACGGAAGGCTTCGAGGTCCTCACCACTCCCTTTGGCGAGCAAGCGTTGCTGTGGGCGAAAGAACGCTCCATTGACTTGGTCACACTGGACATGATGTTGCCCGACATCACTGGCATGGAGGTATTGCGCCGGCTCAAGGCCGATAACGCCACTGCTGACATCCCTGTGATTGTTGTCTCGGTTATCCAGCCGAAGATGAGCGGGCCAGGTTGGGGCGCCACGGAGCATATCAGCAAACCGTTCGCGTTGGATAAGTTGATGGACACGGTGCGCCGCACGTTGACAAACGCCCGGCGCGGGCGGCTCACCCCGGTCACGGTGGTGGAGCCGGCGGTGATGGGCAAAACAGGGTAAAGTCCCCACGAGGTGTTATGAACGAATTTCCCGGAAACTAGATTAGCTTCCGGGAAATTTTTGTATTTTAGCCATCGGCAGGGAAGGCCAGCGCTTGATGGATGGCTTCTGCCAATTGATCCAGGGAGGGGGGTTTGAGTAGCCAGCCAATGACATTGGGCGGCGCCGTTTGGCGGTTCTCTTCGGCCAGTGGATGCCCCGTCAAGATCAAGACTTTGAGCGCGGGCTGCTGCTCCGATAGTATTCTTAACCATTGTTGCCCGCCCATTTCCGGCATGACCCAATCACTCAATACCAGCGCGATCTTCTTGGCGTGCGCGGCGTGGATGACGAGCGCTTCACGCCCATTGGCGGCTTCTAGCACGCTATACCCCGTCATTTCCAGCGCTTCTTTCAAAGCGGAGCGCATGACAGCGTCGTCCTCGACAATCAGCAGCGTTTCGTGATGCTCACGCTCCGTCACGGCGGGTTTTTCCGCTTCGCCGGCGGGCTGCGTTTTGGGGAGAGGCGGCCAGTAGATGATAAACGTTGTGCCAACGCCTACCTCTGTTTGCACTTCGATGTGACCGCCATGTTGTTTGACGATGCCATGGACCTGCGCCAAGCCCAATCCATGCCCTAAGGGCGCGCGGGTGGTGAAGAACGGCTCGAAGATGTGCGACAACGCCTCTGGCGGAATGCCGTTACCGGTGTCCGCGATCATCATTTTTATCCAGTCCTCAACCACCACCCGGCCACAATCTACACAATCAATCTCTTGACGGGGCGTGCGGGATAACCCCAGGTGCAGTTTGCCGCCGTTGGGCATGGCGTCCCGCGCATTGAGCGCAATATTGACGACGGTTTGCTGTATCCGTGTCGGATCGGCGGAAATCAAATAATCGCCGGGCGCCGTACTCTGGGTGATCTGGATGTTTTCCGGCAGGGTGCGCCGCAACATAAATACGGTATCCTCCAGGAACTCGTCCAGGGACAGCGGATGCCGTTCCAATACCGCCCGCCGGCCGAAATCCAAGATTTGTTGCACCAGTTGGGTGGCGTGGTTGGTTTGCTGCTCGATGACTTCCAGGCGCGTGCGGAGCTGCGGGGAAAGGCGCTCGACGCGCAGTGACATTTGCGTGTAGAGCACAATGGTCGCCAGGATGTTGTTAAAATCGTGGGCGATTCCCGCCGCCAGTTGTCCGACGGCCGCCAGGCGCTCCTGATGTACCATCAACTCCTGGGTGGCTTTTAACTCGGTGAGGGTTTCCTCCAGACGACGGTTGCTCTCGCGCAGGGCCTCTTCGTTCTGCTTGCGCCAGGTGATGTCCTGGAGGATGCCGAGGGAAGCGTGGGACACGCCATCCTCTCCTATCAACTCAATGGCAGTATCCGTTACCCACCGCAATTCGCCGGTGCGGGTGCTGATGCAGTAATCGCCCCGCCACACGTCAATCTGACCGTGCCGTATCCGATAAACCGCTTCGTCCCGACTCAGGCCGGCAGCTTTGCCCAGGATGACCAGTTTTTGGATCAGTGAACGCCAGAGCGTGGGCGTCATCTCCTCCGGTCCATAGCCGGTCATTTCACGAATGCCTTCTCCCATGAAAGTATAGGCTTTAAGGCTATAATCCTGGTAGTAAGGCACCGCGCCGATGAGTTCAATGGCCTGACGATAGCGCGCTTCGGAGCGGCGCAGTTGTTCCTCAGCTTCCTTGCGGGCGGTGATGTCGCGCGCCGCTGCGTAAATACGGTTGCCTTTAGGCGAAGAACGCCATTCGATCCACCGGTATGTCCCATCTTTGCAGCGGTAGCGATTCTCGAAGTTCAGGATTTCGTGCTGTTGCGCCAATTGTGAAATGGTGTTCAGTGTCGCATCCATATCCTCAGGATGAACAAGGTCGAGGAAGCGGCGTCCTTCCAGTTCCGCCAGAGTATAGCCTAGCGTTTTTTCCCATTCAGGGTTAAGGCGGTGAAAGAAGCCCTCGGTGTCGGCAATGCTGAGCAGGTCCAGGCTCAGCGTGAAGTATCGGTCCAGTTCCTCGGTCTTCTCGTGCAGCATCTCTTCCATTTGCTTGCGCTCGGTGATATCGTAATTGAAGACGATGATCCCCTGCACGTGGCCGTCGTCCGCAAAGTCGGGGATGTAATTGACGCGCACCCAACGTGTTCCGTCCGCAAGCTGGAAGACATTTTCATACGAAACTCTTTCGCCGGCCTGGGCTTTGGCGATGTAAGTCGCCGCCGCTGCATAACTTGCGCCGATCACTTCCTGCACCGTGTGTCCGATGATCTGGTCAGAGGTGCGCTGGAAGTTGCGCTCATAGAGATTGTTGATAAATCGGTACTGTAAGCTCTCGGCATCCACATAGGCCACATACGCCGGTAACAGGTCTGTCACCTGCCGCATGAGCGATTCGCTGCGCCGCAGCGCGATTTCTGCCTGCCGCCGCTCCTCGATCTCTTTCTGCAACTGTTCATTGGCTACCCGCAACTCGGCCGTGCGTTCCGCAACCAACGCTTCAAGGTGCAATTGTTCCTCGGTCAACCACTCTGCCTGGGCGCGATTTTCCAGGATAATTGCTAACATCTGCACGGCGTTGCGGATCAGGCTCAACAGTTCCGTCGGCTGAGCGGCCTCCGCCCCGGCCATCATTATCCAACCAAATGAATGGTGAGTCGTCGCAATCTCAATCCCGCTTGCGGGGTGCTGGGGCTTCTCCTCCCACTGCAAGACGAGTTCACTCTGCGCCCGATTCAGCGCTTCCAGGAAAATCGTCAAAATACGTTCGGGGCTTTTTAGCTGCGCCAGGTTGAGCATCAACAGAAACAGATCGTGCTCCAAGTGACCAATGTTCATTGAATTCTCCGGTGAGGCGTTTTAGGCATTTCCAGAATTGACATTATCCCAGGATTGATGGTATGTAACGAACTGTAAAACGTGAAACGTGGAGCTTTTACCGTGAAATCATGACGTCTCACGTTTTACGCTTCACGTATTGGAAATAGCTCTGCCACAAAACCTGACGCGATGCTATACAGCCAATCCTTTTCGGATAGGTTTCTGGTGTGTGGGGTCATCGCATTGTCAACAGCAGGTACGTAGCTCAGACGACGAGAGTGGAGGCTCAGTTTTTACCGTTCGGCGGCGGCAGAAATTCAGGAGCATTGCGGGCCAACCATAGATCGGGGTCCTGGTAGTAGGGGTTTTCGGTAATCACCCCACCGCTGATGGCATACGGGTGCGTGCGCAGAACGTCCATAATGGTCGTGCCGGAGAACTTTGTCACATTGTATAGACAGATGCTGATCCATGGTTTGCCGGGGATGAAATAATTTAGCCGTGACTCGTAAGCCATCAGGTGTTCGACGCCGGGGATGGCTTCCAGCGCCCAGGCCATCTCCGCTGTGGCGCGAACGTTGCGCGGGCCATGCGCCTGGCTTTCTGTGTAGAAGGCGTTAAGCTTCGCGTCCATCACCCACGGCGAAAAAATACCGTCCGGGTAGTAAAATTCGCGCGCGGAGTGCATCTGGAAACAGTGGGTATCTTGTAGATGTGCGGCGCAATCAGGATACAGGGCGCTATACATCGTCACAAAATCGTCGGCAGTGCGTTCGACCGGGCAATACAATTGCAAATCATGCGCCATATCCCCTTGATGGAGATAGCCCATCACAATCGCATCCCTTTCCGCCTCAGTCTCATAGAGACCACAAATATGCACGCCCCAATTACAAGTGTAATCGCCAAATCCCAACGCCAACACCGGTTGATCAGATGTGTGCAGATACATACTTACCTCCCTCAGAAACTAAATCATCAGCAGCGGATGAAAGAAGTCGTTTTTGTGGAAGAGCGCCACCCGCCCACAGAAAAAACTCATTTTTCGGCTCACCCGTGATGAGCTGGCATTTCACACACAGTCAAGCGTAGCATCATTGCATCAAAAAGCAATATCCCGTTTTCACTAAGGGAACGATCTGCATTATACTTGGAGTTGGGGGACGACTCAAGGCGCTGGCGCAAACACGTTTCAAAAAACGTCCTCACCCTTAGGGAGAAACGGATGTATATCGCTTTTCTAAACCCGCAAGGGAATTTTGATGCGTATGATAGGTATTGGACCGAACACCCGGATTTCGGGGGGCAACTGGTCTACGTCAAACAGGTCGCGCGGGCGCTGGCCGCGCGTGGACACCAGGTGGACATTTTGACCCGCCAGATCGCGGACCCGGCCTGGCCTGAGTTTGCCGACCGCTTGGATGCGTACCCCGCCTCATCCGTGCGCATTGTGCGCTTGTCCGCCGGGCCGCCGGAATTCCTGCCCAAAGAAGCGCTGTGGCCACACCTCGTGCGCGATTGGGTCCCCCACATCCTGGCCTTTTATCGGGAGATGGGCGCTATCCCCGATATTTTCACGGCGCATTATGGCGACGGAGGACTTTGTGCGGTTTTGTTGGAGGAAGCCACCGCGATCCCCTTTACCTTTACGGGACATTCCCTGGGCGCACAAAAGTTGGACAAGTTGCACGCGACCCGCGCAAACCTGGCGGCGCTGGATGCGCGGTATCACTTTGCCGCGCGTTTTATGGCGGAACGGCTCAGCATGAACCGTTCTGCCGTTAATATCACCAGCACGGCGCAGGAACGATTTGAACAATATGGTCACGTTGTCTATCGCGGCGCAGTGGATGTGCATAACGCCGCCCGTTTTGCGGTCATTCCGCCGGGCGTGGACCTGACCATCTTTGGATCGAATGCCGTCGCTGCTGACGAAGCTGCGACTCACGCTCACATCCGCGCAATGCTTGCCCGCGACATCGCCGCGCATCGCCGCGCATTGCCGGCCATCATCGCCTCTGGTCGGCTTGACCCGAAAAAGAATCACCTGGGATTATTGCAGGCGTTTGCCGAATCGCCGCCACTCCAGGAGCGAGTCAATCTGATCATTTTCAGCAGCGCGTTGCCCCACGCCGCCAGGGATATTGCCGATGTTGCCCCCGCCGCACAGGAAGTCTTGGCGCCGCTCCGCGCCCTGATTGCCGCCCACCATCTGGAAGGCAAAGTCAGTTTGTTTGCCGTGGGGGGACAGACGGCCCTGGCTGCGGCCTACCGTTTCTTTGCGGCGCGTCCCGGTTCAGTGTTCGCGCTCCCTGCCTGGTATGAGCCGTTTGGCCTGGCCCCGTTGGAAGCAGCGGCGGCGGGCTTGCCCGTTGTTGTCACTCAGAACGGCGGCCCCAGTGAGAGTTTTCGGGAAGGCGGTGTTGAATACGGTGTGTTGGTTGATCCTGCCGCCCCCGCCGATATTGCGCGCGGGCTGCTGCGTTTGGTTGCAGATGCAACTACCTGGCAGCAATTTGCTCGGGCCGGGCAGCAGCGCGTCCTGGATCGCTATACGTGGGAGCGCACAGCGCAGCGCTATGAGACGCAGTTTGCTGCTATTGTGAGCGGCCCGGTCCGGCATACTTCCCTTTTACCCATCCCGCCCTGCTTCCGCCCGGTCACCGCCGAACAATCCCCACCGCTAGAAGAATTGCAGGCGTTATATTTTGCCGAGAGCGCGCCTTGATAGGTTCTGGTGTAGAGAACGTTGCGAAATCCTATCTCTGCGAACTCGGACTCTCTGCGGCATGTTGCTTGGGGTTATGGTTTGGGCGTCGTGGTGGGGATGGCCTCGCCGATGCGCGTCCACAGCACCCGCGCTTTGGCGGCCTGCGTCGCGTCGAAGTATTCGACCCGCACTGTGTGTTGCCCCGCCGCCAGACTTACGGTCGCGTAGCGCGTTCCTCGCATTGGACGCCAGCTATTGATGACGAGCTGGTCATCCACGTAAAGCCGCACTCCGTCATCGGTTGTCGTCGTGAAGCGATACCGCCCGGATTCAAACGTAAATGTGCCGGTCCAGCGCACTGAGAATTGGTCTGCCGGGACTTCGGTTGCGGGCGCGTTCCGCCCCCAATCGAAGTCAATGGCGGTGTCACTGCGCGTTACCAGCGGCGTCCCACTCAAGTCGCGCCCGTCAAAGTATTCCCCCTGCCAGGGGCCGGGCAGCGGCGCGCTGGGGACAGGCGTGCGGGGCGTTGCGCCGGAAGCGCCCGTGGTTGCCGGTGGGCGTGCGGCGGCCGGCGCCGCCGCTGCTGCGAACCCGTATGTGGGGGAGGGCGCTGAGGACTGCGCGGCCTCGATGGTGGCGGCATAATCCCACCAAAGCTGCACACGCGCATTGCCGGCCGCTTCAAAGTATTCTAGCTTAAGCGTATGCACTCCTGACAGGTAGTGCCAGTCTTGGTACCGCCAGACGAAATCCTGCGGTTCCCAGAAGTTCATGCGCAGATCGGTTTCATCAATCCATAGCCGGAAGCCATCGTCGGCGCGCACATTGAAACGATAGAGGCCGGGTTTGAAGTCCAGACTGCGCGTCCACACTGCCGAGAAATTGTCGCTGGGCATCCACGTCGCGGGCGCGCCCTCGCCCCAGTCAAAGTTGATCTCCGTCTCATTACGAATTAAGGCCGGCCCGCCGCGCAGTTCTCGGTTGTCGTAATAACGCCCCTCCCACCGGTTGAAAGTCTCCAGCCGATCCCACCAGACATGCGCACTGGCTTGACCGCCCTCCTCAAAGTATTCCACCACGACCGTATGCTGTCCGGCGCTCAGGGTGATGTCGCCGCTGTGAGTGTTGGGCAGACTTTGCTTTTGCCAGGCGTCCACGATCTTGTTCCCATCCACAAAAATGCGCACACCGTCGTCACAACTGCCGTAGAAACGATACGTGCCGGCCTCAAACCCTAGCGTGCGCGTCCACCGCGCCGAGAAGCCATCCACCGGCGCGTTTGGGTGTGGGCTGCCGCTGCCCCAGTCGAAGTCAACCGCCGTATCGTAGCGGGTCAACACTGGGGCGCCGGCCAGGGCCTCGTTGCCAAAGTAGTCCGCGCGCCAGGCCGCGCCGGTAGTGACTTTTTCCCAGGCTGCTTCCAGGGTGGCACTGCCCCCACGCTCGTAGTATTCCACCCGCACTTGATGGGTGCCGGACGCGATGTAGTGTTCGACAAAATTCCAGGCGGCGCCGTGGTCACGCCAATCATCAATGACCAGGGTGTCCCCCACCCACAGCCGTATGCCATCGTCGCTGCGGTAGCTGAAGCGGTACGTGCCGGCGTTGAACCACTCGGCATGACTGAATCGCGCGGAGAAGTTATCCACCGGAATGGTCGCATCGGGACTCCCGCCGCCCCACTCAAAACGTAGCGCCGGCTCAAACCGAGTGAGAGCTGGCGCGCCGGCCAGTGAGCTGTTGGCATAATATTCTGCATACCAATCGTTCCCGGCCATCTTGGAGGGGGTACTCAATCCTAGCCAGACCCATATCAACAAAATTCCTGACGCCATTACTTTCCGCATATCACACCTCCTTAGACGTAATGCAACCAACTGAATGGATACAACGGGACCTATGGTTTTGCAGTGCGCCCAATCCATCCAACGTGAACTACACTGGTATCTATGTTTTACCCTATCCAAACGCTTCTGTCAATACTTTCAGAAACCCGATTGCCCTTTTTGTGAAACGCCCCCGTAACCCTTGTTGAGTGGAGGATAATGAAGTTTGTAGTATACTTAGAAGTGTGGGTTGTTAATGGATGGTTAGCCTTGCCGTGGATTTGTTGACATCCCTACGGCTTATGCTAAACTAATTTAGGATATAGAACTGCAATTGCTTTATACTCTTAGGTTCTGTTGTCCTAGCAATGTATTCCAGGAGGGGCCTCATGGTGGAAGAACCAAAGTTGAAAGTTGTGTGCATTGAAGATGAGCCGGAAATGATTGAGTTGATCCGCCTCATTTTGGGGCGTCGGAACTTTGAATTGATCGGCGCGGTGGGAGGTCGGGAAGGCCTGGAGACTGTGCGGCAGGTTAAGCCCGGCCTGGTGTTGCTGGATTTGATGATGCCGGATATGGATGGTTGGGAAGTTTACCAGCAGATGAAGGCCGATCCAGAGTTGAATACTATCCCCGTGATTGTGGTGACGGCCAAAGCCCAGAGCATTGATAAGGTGTTGGGCTTGCACATTGCCAAAGTAGATGACTATGTCACCAAACCTTTCGGTCCGCAAGAATTGTTAGCCAGCGTCAATAAGGTCTTAGGAGTCGAAACTACAGGTTAGACGTCGGCGTCAGGATGGCTTTATGGCGCATGGCCTGTTTCTCGTTTCCCATTTCCCGAATTGCAACTCTTGTTGGATGACCGGGAGGTAACCGTTGTCCGAAACTAAGACTTACAAAGTTGTCTATATCGAAGATGATCAGGACATGATCGATCTGGTGCGAGTGGTCCTGACGCGCGGGAACTTTGTCCTGTTGGGCGTGACCGAAGGACGGGAGGGATTGAAAGTCATTCGGGAACAAAAGCCAGATTTGGTGCTCCTGGATTTAATGTTGCCCGATATGGGGGGATGGGCTATCTATCAACAGATGAAACATGATGCGGACTTGAAGGACATCCCGGTCATCGTGGTCACGGCGCAAGATGCCCCCATAGACCGCCTTCTGGGTGAGCATATCGCAATGGTGCAGGTCTATATCACCAAGCCTTTCAGCCCGATGCAGCTCTTCGCCAGTGTGAAGGAAGTGTTGGGCATCCAGGCATAGCGCAATTCTGAAGTCTGCAAACGCCAGCCGGGACTCGGTTTGGCGGTAGCCCCTAAGTTTTTAAGTTTAATGGCGTGGGAGGTCCTTTACCCCCACGCCATTTCTTTGATGGAGAGGAGCTTGTGCCCATTGCCAGCCTGTTAGCCATTGGAAATGAACTTCTCAACGGCGAGATCCGCGACACTAACCTGTTCATGTTGAGCCGGGGATTGACCCACGTGGGGTTCACGGTTGCCTATGCCGGGCTGGTGCGCGACGATTCGGCGCGTATTGTGACCATGTTGCATTTCCTCCTGGCTGATGCCCCCGATGTGTTGATTTGCAGCGGCGGGCTTGGTCCCACTACCGACGATTTAACGTTGTCTGCCCTCGCGGGGGCGCTGTCGCGCCCGTTGACTTTTAACCCCCAGGCGCGCGACTTGATTGCAGCACAGTATGCCCAGTTGCTGGGGCGGGGGTACTTGCACGCACCTGGCCCGGAGGAAGCCCGCCGCAAGATGGCTACACTCCCAGCCGGCGCGCAGCCCCTCCCCAATCCCCTGGGCACGGCGCCCGGCGTGCGACTTACCCACGCAGAGACACTGCTCTACGTCCTGCCTGGCGTCCCGGCGGAATTGGAAGCCATCTTTGCCGAGTCTATTCTGCCCGAATTGCACAACCGCTTCACTCTGGGGGCCTGGGCCGAGCGCGCCTTGCTTATCCACTGCGATGACGAGGCCACGGCTGCGCCGCTGCTGCACCAGGTGGCCCGCCGCCATCCTGATGTTTACCTCAAATCGTTGGCGCAGCCCTTCCCTGCCGCTGCGCGGGAGGGCCTGCGTGTCATCGCGACGACTTGCGCCGCGGAGGCGGTGTTGGCGCAACAGGCCGTCACGCAAACACTGGCCGACTTACAACAGTTGGTGGAGGCCGCCGGATTGCGTGTCACACTGCTCGATGAGCAGAAATCAGAGAGTGGTGATTGGGCATCAGTATCAGGAAACACCTGACTGACTTCTAGTTACCGGCAACCAGTTTCTTAACTTAGGGAGGGACCCATGTCATTAGAATTGCACGTAATATCCATTGAAAAGCCTGAACCCATCAATTTCATTTTGGGTCAGGCGCACTTTATCAAAACGGTAGAAGACCTGCACGAAGCCCTGGTCACTGCCGTGCCCGGCATCAAATTTGGCGTGGCCTTTTGCGAGTCCTCTGGTAAAGCGTTGGTCCGCTGGAGCGGCACCGACGAGACGCTGCTGACGCTGGCCCGCGATAATGCCCTGGCTCTCAGCGCGGGCCATAGTTTCATCATTTTTCTGGGGGAAGGTTTTTACCCGGTCAATGTGCTCAATGCAGTGAAGATGGTGCCGGAAGTGGCGCGCATTTTCTGCGCGACGGCTAACCCGGCGCAGGTCATCGTGGCCGAGACGGCGCAGGGACGCGGCATCCTGGGTGTCATTGATGGGATGAAGACCCAAGGGGTTGAGGGGGACGAGGATATTGCGTGGCGTAAGGGTTTCTTGCGAATGATCGGGTACAAGGCGTAAGCGGTTCCCACTGTAAAACGTCGCAAGCAGACCGTGATGGCTTTGCCGGACAATCCGCGCGGTTTGTTGCCTGACACAAGATTCCAAATAGATTCGCATGCCCTGGCTAAAGCTGCTCAAGCGCGATTCAGTCCCCTGGCTGTTGGACCCTGAAAATCCTTCGGTGCGCTTTCTCGCGCTCCGGGATATTTTTAAGAAACCGCCGGCCATCTTGGAGGTGGAACAACAGCGTATCCGGGAATGGCCGGCAGTCCAGGAGATTTTTCAGCATTGGAATCGGTATAATTTTTGGGGGCGGATGTATGCGCCGTACTATGGCGGACCGGTGGGGAACTTCGGTACACTTTACTTGTTTGCGCAGTTGGGGGCGCCGCTATACCCTGAACTCGAGCCTGTTTGCGAAAATCTGCTCGATATAGGGCGCTTTGAGGACGGACGTTTTGTCCCTGAAATGCATCGCGCCGCACCGTGGTTGTGCTACACTGGTATGGCCCTCAGACTCTTGTACCACTTTGGCTATGGCGCTGACTCGCGCGTCATCTCGACGCACGCGGCGCTGCTGCATACCATCCTGTTTCGCCCAGAACTGTTGGCGTGCCCGATGTTGGGCGGGCTTTGTCGCTCCGGGTTGGTCAAAGCCCTGGATGCGCTCATCCATGTGCCGCCGCTCCAGCGCACGGGCGACAACGCTGCCGCGATTGAGACGTTGGGTGAAATGCTTGTGATGCATGCCTACGATTGGGGCGCCCAGGACGCCGATTGGCTTGCCGCCACTTTTCCGCGCTACTATGACGCGGATATCCTCGAACTCTGTCACGTTTTGGCGCAAACGGATTATCGCACACAGCCCCGCTTTGAAGAACTGGTGCAGCGAATGCTCACTTTGCAGAACGAGCAGGGACGTTGGCGCAAATTGCGCGCGACCCCTGTGTTTCCGATAGAGCGCATCCAACATCCCAGCCGTTGGTTGACCTACGAGGCTGTGCATACCTTGACGCTGACTTATGGAGATACCATCTATGCGCCCTGAAGATCAAAAGAAGGCCGGCGCGTCTTACACAATTATCCCACGGGTCCTGGTTTTCCTGACCCATCGGAATGAGGTCTTGTTGTTGCGTGGCGCGCCCGACAAAAAGCTCTTTGCGAATCAATATAACGGCCTTGGCGGGCATATCGAACCGGGGGAAACCCCCTATCGCGCGGCGATGCGGGAGTTGCAAGAAGAGGCCGGGATCACTCCCGACCATCTGGACCTGCGGGCGGTGATTCATATCACGATGCCGGAACCGCCGGGGGTGATGTTGTTTGTCTTTGTTGGAGAAACATCGCGGATGGCCGGACGTCCTTCTGCTGAAGGTGCTCCAGAGTGGGTATCGCGCCACAAACTGGCTTCACTGCCGTTGGTGGAAGATTTACCGCATCTCTTCAAGCACATCTTTATGCCGGGACTGTTGGTGTATGGAAATTATACCCTCAACGTGGATGGACTCCACCTGACCTTCGAGTAAGGTTAATCCATTGGAACGCGGGCCAACGTCAACGACTGGGCTTCCTCCAGCGCCATAGGGCGTAGCGCGATGGGAAAGCGTCCATGCAAGGGCGAGAGCCGCGCGCCGCACTGAACGCCGACCTGAAGTAACCACGCCACTGGCCAGCTTAGCCCACTGAGACGAACCGCCTGCTGCAATTCGGCCACCCCGTCATCGTCCCAACCTCCGAAGAGCGCCGTCAGAAAGCCGTACAAGGTCAGGGTGGGCAGCGTCGCCAGGGCGAAATGCCATAGGGTCAAGGGCGCCCCGCTCAGATCACTGATAATCCACACGCGCGTCAGCCCATAGTAAAGCAATCCCGCGGCTGCGGCGGGCGCGATGAGCGTTTGCCAGAGATAGATGTGGGGGCGCACGCTCACCCGACCTATCGCCATCCAACTGAGCAGGCCGCGCAAGGCGCGCGCCCACCCGTAGGCGAACACCACTCCCGCCGGCCCTAAATATGGCGTTAAGAGTACCAACAATCCGGTGCGCGCCGCCGTTTCCCCCATGATGAGCCAGGACACCAGGGCGGGATGATTGCTCGCCTCCAAGAGCCGATCCGGGAGCCAAACCATCCCCTGTAGGGCGCCCCAGATGAGCAATAGCCAACCCCAAGGCGCGGCGTGTTCGGCTGCGATGCCAAACAGGTCTACCAATCCCCGTTCGATAACCGTCCCTAGCGTGCCGAGGAGAAACAGACTGAACCACATCCCATACCGGATTCCCTGACCGGCATAGTAGCGCAACAGGGTTTCATACTTCATCGTTAGCGCTTCCACAAAAGCCGGCATCAGCCCCGCATACAGACCGGAGGCTAACACTTCAAAGGCCGCGACCAAAGTTGTTGCCAGCATAAGATGCGTGCGCGTCATGGTGGCCGGCAGCGCCGTAGTGAGCCACCCAAGCTGGAAAAGCATTCCCCCGACCAGCGTCAGACGGCCAAAGGTCAACCGCCCGCCGAAGCTCAACATCCGCAGCAGCACCCGCCGGTCGAACCGGGGCAGTAACACGGCCCGTCCCACAAATCCCAGCCGCCGGTATAGCAACCACCCCACCCCGAAACCGAGCCATTCGGCCAGCAGCAGCCCGACATTCAGCCCCATCACACTGCCTAACGCTGCGCCGACTGCCGGCTGCGCCGCCCCCCACTGGCGCAACCACAGCGCGCCTATACCCGGCAAGATTGCCGCGCTACTTAACGTAGTGAGGTTTACCCACTGTTCGTAATCCAACCGTTGGAGCGCGCGAAAGAACAGGCCAAAGCAGTGCAGAAATCCCGGAAACTGGAGCAATCCGCGCAATAAGAAGTAGTAGGAGAGATGGGCGAGCGCTGTTTGGGGAAACACCAACGTGGCCAGTGCGGTCACGACGACAAGTTGCACAACCCCACTGAACAATTGCCACCACAGATAAAATTGGAAGTGCTGGAATGCGGTGCGGGGGTGATGGGGGCGGTAGGCCGCAAAATGGTAGACTGCCGCTGTGCCGGTCCCCAGGTCAAACACCAGCCAGGCGGCCTCCAACCACCGTGTGACTTGTTCCCAGAATTGCAACGGCTGCATCCAGGGCAGCAGGATTTGGGGCAGTCCTAAGACACGATACCAGAGCAGCAGCGGAAACAGTGCCAGGTACAAGGGGAACAAACACAGCAGTCCGGCTAATGGCCGATGAAACCCCACTGCGCGCCAACCACTGCGGGGCGCTGTGGCGGGGGCGGTTTTGCGCAATCGGTCTACACCGCCCGGATTCAGATATAAATGCCGTTCAATGCTGTAAAACCCGATGGCTACCAGGAGCGCGAGTCCCAGGCTGACGCCGATGACGACCCGTCGCACTGGCCCTTGGGGGGTTGGCGAGAGGGGATAGTCAGCATAACTCAACCCACGGGAACTGCCGGCGGCCTCGATCACCAACCGGTAGATGAAATAGCGGAAATACGGCCAGTTGAGCCAGTCAGCGTTTTGCGCGTCGCTTAACCAGGGGCTTACGAAAAAAATCTGCGTGGTTTCCCGCCCGCGCCCACGTTGCAGGATGGGTTCGCCATTGGGTGTGACAATGATGGGCAGCAGCAGGTTGGGGTTGGAGATAACTGTGCGCGCGCGCACCACCGGGGCCGATTCCCATGCCATGACCATCTGGAGAGGGTCGGCCTCGGCGGCCCGCATAACCGTTTCCGGACGCTCGGTGCGCGCCATCCCAAAAGCACTCACCCCCAACAAGGTGTTCAAGTCCAGGACGTTGGTCGGGAAGATTGGCCCGTTGAAGACGATCAGGCCTACCTTGCCCTGGCGCACGAGGGTGTTCAACCGCAGCGTCTCGGAGGTGGGATGCTGATTGTGGACAACGACAACTTGTGCCAGATCGGGCTGATCGACCAGGACGATGTAGGGGGCAGCCAACCGGAGCGCACTAAGTACCGGATCATCCGTCTCGCCAGTCTGTTTGGGCACGCCGTTATAATACACCCCCACCGCGCCGGTTGCAGTTTGCGCCAGGCTGATGGCGTAACTGAGACCGACACCCAGTAGCGCCGCCAACACACAGAGCGCCAGACGCCAGGCGCGAGTGAGCCGGTAGGGAGCGCGGCTGTGTGGCCTGGAGGATTGCGCCATATTTACTGCGCCGGTGGGGTGGCCCCGGTCGGCGGCTGCAAGGGCGGCAGGGAATCCGGCTTTTCCAGGCCGAACTGCTGTAAAAATTCGAAGGTAGTGCCATAGAGAATCGGCCGCCCCACGGTTTCCGCGCGCCCGACTTCTTCTACCAGACCCGCCGCGAGTAGGGTGCGCAGGACGCCGTCCGAATTGACGCCACGGATGGACTCGATCTGCGGGCGCGTCACCGGCTGCGCGTAAGCAATGATCGCAAGGGTCTCCAGAGCCGCCTGCGACATCCTCAGGTTGACGGACAGGCCCAGCAGCTTTTCGATGGCCGGCGCGGCCTCCGGCGCAGAGACGGTCTGCACCCGCTGTTTATGGCGTTGAAGGCGCACCCCGCGTTGCGCCAATTCTTCTTCCAGCATGGTCAGCGCGGCCTCCGTTTCGGCGACAGTCATTCCGGCAGCCATCGCCAGCGACTCTATAGTCACGGGCTGGGGCGCCGCGAACAGCAGCGCTTCTAACAGCGCTGTCGGCGTCAGAACCGGCGATTCGCTCACGCTTTAACATTCTCCGCCGGCCCGTCTGCCAATCCCGATGGCGACTTATCCACCGGCAGGGCGGGGGGGCGCAGCTCGCGCGGCGGCGCCGGGCGCGTCTCACGCGCCGCCGGCGGCAGTGGCGGAGCTTCGGGCAAGACGCCGCCCGGGGCCGGCGCAACTTTGATGCGCACTTCCGGCTTGCCGAAGACCTGCAACCCCAGGTCTGAAATCAAGACCGCCTGTACTTTGTCTACCAGGGTAGCGGCCAGTTCCGGGACGTTGGCGCCCGCCGTGACCTCCACCAGCACCACTGCCTGCACCTTGTTGCCTTTGGCGCGGATGTCCGGCTCCACGCCGATCACCCCCGAGAGAGGATCGAGCCGGTATTTCAGTTGTTGGATAATGCTGGAGTCGTTGATCGTCACCATCCCGCCGGACACTTGCTGTACCCGGATGAACCGTTTACGCTGCGGGCGCACCTCAAGGAAGATGAGCAATGCCAGCGCTGCATCCAAAATAATGGCCAGAACGATGCCGCCGAGAATGCGTATCCATTCCTTCATCCCCCCCACATACTCGCCCCCGACTATCAACCACTGTCCGATGCCTGATAGAATGGTATCGGGGAAAATACACAGCACAGTTGCTCCCACCATCGCTAGAAACAGCAACAGAACGATTATTGTGCGATTTGCCGTATTCATCATTTCCCTCCTCTGAAAATAAAAGCATGTTTCACGCAAAGGCGCAAAGACGCAAAGTAAAAAAACAAAGCCTTGGCGGGCTTGGTGTCTTTGCGTGAAATTTTCATCCAACCGCTGGTGAACCGCCGGTTAATGAGAAATTCCCCTGAAAATACAAAACTATTTCACGAAAAGACGCAAATTAAAAAACAGACACTCGGTGGGCCTGGCAGCTAATGAAGGTTAACCGCACCCTCACCCTATTTCTCATTCATACTTCACCCGTAAATACCCCTGTTTATCATCGCCCCAGGGGATGGTGGCGTCTAGCCCCATCTTGGCGGTGCGCGCTTTCTGACCCGGCGCTTGCCGCGCTGAGGGGTCGAGACTGGAACTGGGCCGGTCGGGGAAGAGAATCAAGTCCCGGTTGGCCTGAAAGCGGGTAGCAATCGCCCATTCGACTTCGGCAGGATCGTAAAGGTTCACGTCCGTGTCCACTACCACCACGTGCTTGAGTGAAGTGTGTCCCTGGAAAGCGGCGGCGATGGCATGGGTGCCATCATCGGGACCGGCCTTTTCAATTTGCACCACTGCGTGCAGCCACGAACAGCCGCCCGGTGTGATGCTGACCCCAGTACATTTTACCACCTTGTTCACTTCGGCGAAGATGGTTGGCTCGCGCGGCATCCCCATCAAGTTTTTGTGTTCCAGCCCGGCAGGCAGCAGCGCGTGGAAGATAGGGTCGCGGCGGCGGGTGATCGCTGTGACACGGAAGACCGGTTGCTGGCGCACATGGTCCATCGTCCCGGTCAGATCGGGGAAGGGGCCTTCGGCTGCAAACTCGTGGGTCAGCACGCCTTCCAGCACCAACTCGGCGTCGGCGGGAATGTCCAGCGGCACGGTCAACGCGCGCACGGTGCCTGATGGAGCCAGCGCCTGGGCGATCTGTAGCTCATCTACGCCCTTTGCCGGCGACATGGCGGCGGCCAATAGGATGTGCGGCGGCACGCCAATACAGACGGCCAACGGCAATCCATCCGGCGCCTTGAGCCAGGCCGTGTGCGTGCCACGTTGCTCCACAATGCGCCCGACCAAACGATCCTTACCCAGGCGCATCAGGCGATGGAAGCACAGGTTGCGGCCATAGTCCGGGTCTTGAATCACGGTCACGCCGGCGGTGATGTACGGACCGCCATCCAGCGGATGATAGCGCGGGATGGGAATACGGGTGAGGTCTACCTCCGCTTCAATAATCTCCTGGCAGGGCGCTGTCGTAGTGGGGGGAATGGGCCTGGGGTGCGCTGCGGCAGCGGCCATCCGCGTGACCAGCTCAGCGACCGAACATCCCACCGCGCGCGCAAAGTGCGCGCGCTGCGCCACATACCCTGCCGCGATCCGCCACTGGGGGAACCCCGGTAGGTTCTCGAATAGCAGCGGGGTGCCGTCGTGTTGCGCAATGGCTTGCGCGACCGCGAACTCCGGCGCGCATGGCTCGGCAATGTGTATTAGTTCACCAGAATTGTCCAGTTGGGCGAGAAAAGTGCGTAAATCCATTGGCCTCCTCTGAAAATAAAGACTGTTTCACGCAAAGGCGCAAAGGCGCAAAGTAAAAAACAAAAACTTGGCGAGCTTGGCGTCTTCGCGTGAAATTTTCATCCAACCGCTGGTGAACCACCGGTTAATGACGAATTCCCTTGAAAATAGCAAATAGCGAATAGCAAAATCGTAATCGTAATCGCAATCGTAATCGTTGACGAAATTTTCATTCAACTGCTGGTGAACGCCAGGCGTTAATGAGGAATTCTCCTGAAAACAAGGATGCGGGATGAGGATAGGGTATGGGCTTGTTCTCCAGTCCCTATCCTTCCCTATTTTTACCACGTCAAGGGCAACGTCTCCACATATCCAGACAACGTCTCTTCGACCAGGGCCGCCACGTTTATCTGTGCCTCAAGCTCACTGACTTCTTCCTGCCGCGCCCATGTTGCCGGGTGATGGCTGTGTATGGAGCATGGATCCTGATACGGTTGGATGGATAGCGTGTAGGTGTCAATCGCCTGGGCCAGGTTGATGATCTCGATCTTGTCCCATCCGATCAGAGGGCGCAAAATAGGCCAGGTTGTGGCTTGTTCAATAAGGTGGATATTTTGCAAGGTTTGTGAGGCTACCTGGCCCACACTGTCGCCAGTGACCAGGGCGAGCGCCTTGCGGCGGCGCGCGAGCCGCTCGGCAACGCGCAGGATGAAGCGTCGGAAGACTACGGTGATCACGCGGCTGTTGGTAGTCGCCAGGGCGCTTTCAAAAGGGGCCGCTGAAACCATAAACAACGTCCCGGCCAGGCGATGCGGGGCCAACACAGCGCGCGCCATCCCCACAATTTTGGCGGCGCGGATCGCTTCTGGGGTGGGGAGCAGGTGAAAGTGCAGAAAATCAGAGGTGCAACCCCGTTTCAGCAGCATGTGGGCGGCCACCGGGGAGTCAATGCCGCCGGAGAGCAATGTCAGGACGCGCCCGCTGATGCCTACCGGCAGCCCTCCCGCTCCCGGAATCCGACGGATGAACAAATACGTAGCTTCCGGGTAAATTTGGATGGTCAATGTAACCTCCGGGGCCACGAGCCGGACGGGGGCGTGTGTCCGTTCCACGATATACGCCCCAATTTCGCGGCTGACTTCCTGTGAGGTCATCGGAAAGCGCTTGTTGCCCCGGTTGGTCGCTACTTTGAATGTCGTTGTCGGGCCGATGACGCCGTCCGCCAATTCCAGTGCGGCAGCAGCAATCGTCTCAAACTCGCCCGGCACGACCCGCGCGGGTGCGAAGTAGGCAATCCCAAAAATTCGCCGCAGCCGGCTTTCCAGAACTTCGCTCGGGGTGTCCGTTGCGGCTTCCACCACGAGGTAACTGTGCAAGCGGCGCACCGTGCAGTCGCCCAAGTCGGTCAGCACGGTGCGGATGTTGTTGACCAGCCGGCGTTCAAAGTCTATGCGATTGTGACCTTTCAGCCCCAATTCGCCGTAATGGATGATGTAGGTTTGCATTTAGGGGAAACCCTCCAGACCTGATCATAACACAGACTACGCGCAGGTAAAGACAACAAAAAACGGCGTGTCACTCGACACGCCGTTTGGGGGAATCTTGTCTTACTGTTTGCGGCGCTCGCGCAGTCCCAGGCCTACCGAGGTCAAGCCGCCCAATCCCAGGAAGGCCAGGCTGCCGAGTACGATGGGATCGAGTAGCATACCGGCCGCCGGCAGCATGGACGCTACCGTTTTGGCCGAACCGCTGCGGCCTGGATAGAGTCCCAGGTAGGCATAGGCTATATGCCCTCCCTCATGACCTGGCACATTGACGCCCACCTTGGTGGGCGTGGTGGCTACATAGCCATCAGGGACGTTGTAGGTAATTTGCCACCATCCCGCCTTGAGCGGCGCCGGCCCATAATAGCCGGTGGCGTACGTGTTGCCGGCATCATCCTTCTCGCGCCATTCTGAATAATAGGTGTGACTATATTCACCCTGACTAATGGTGAAATAGACCCAACCCACGCCCTTTTCACCGGGATCCATCTTTCCGTTGCGGTTCATATCCAGGAACGCGGCGCCACGGATGGAACCTTCGTCTTCTCCCCAGGCATCAGCCTTTACTGCAGCGACCGAGAATAGAGCGAGCAGGCAGATCGCCACCAGACCCAGATGACGTGCCCATTTTGACAGGTTCAACATCTTTGTCCTCCTTGTGGAACTCGTTGCTACCTAATCTGTACAACAGGTTTGTACAGCAAACAGTTTCTTTGGTTTTAACCGTTTGAGTTTATTATAGAGGATAACTGTAGGGTAGTCAAGTAAATGTTAGGCCAAGAATATCCAGGCGAGGAAAGCCGACACAATTTGACGTAACAGCCCTATCAGCAAATATGCGACAAGAGGCGAGAAGTCCCACCCCCCCAAGGATGGCAACAGCCGACGGATGGGCGCGAGGAGCGGCTCGGTGATGTTCCACAAAAAGCGCATCATACGCCCGGTATAGGGTATGCGCAGCCATTCAAATAGCACACGCAGCAGCAACGCCAGGGAGTATAGCTGGAAGGCGATGTTGATTATCAGGATCAGCAATTGCCCCAACGTCCCCAAGGGATCCACAGTGAAGAGCGCCGCAAAGTGGAGCAATTGCAACGCCCACGATAAGATACTCTGCAAGGCCCACAGCAACAACAACGTTGCCAGCGCTCCCAACAGGTCGAAATTCAGGCCCAGGCGCAACGAGTGACTGTATGTTGGGATACTCAACAGGCGATGTGTCAGGCGCAGCAAGGGATCGGTCAGCACAGTCAACCCACGCAGAAAAGGATTGGATTCGGGCAGTTTGAAGAAATGAAGCACCAGGCGCAGCACTAACAGCAGGCCGGTTGTGCCTAGAACTATCCCGATAACACGTTGGATAATGTTCAATACAACAATGAAAGTCATAGTTCCTCCCAAAACGGCTCAACAGATTGAACGGATTCTTTCTTTCAATACGTTTCATCTATTGAACAGTTGTAGAAACTCTCACCTTTAATCCCGGTGATAGTCCCCGAAAATGGCGCGACCGACGCGCACCAAGGTTGCCCCTTCCTCCACCGCCACCGGGAAATCATCGCTCATGCCCATCGAAAGCTGCTCAAGGCTTTGTTCCGGGAAACGCTCTCGCAGGGCATCCCGCAGGGCGCGCAGCGAAGTGAAGATGGGGCGGGCGTCCTCGGCGGTGGGAACGATCGGGGCCATCGTCATCAGACCGGATAGCCGCAGGCCCGGCAGGGCGCCGACGGCGGCAACGGCGGCGTAGAAGGCAGCGCGCACGGTTTCGTCCTGTTCCCACCCGGCCACCGGATAGCCATGCTTGCTGGATTCGCCGGAGATGTTGCACTCCAACAGGATAGGCAATACTTTGCCGGCGGCGACGGCCAGGGTGTTCAGTTTTTGTGCGATTTCCGGTCGGTCTACGCTATGGATGAAGTCGAAGTGGGCTACGACCAATGGGGCTTTACGGCGTTGAATCGGGCCGATCATGTGCCAGATGGGGCGCATCGTTCCCAACATAGATTGAACTTCGGGAATCTTGGCTGCGCCTTCCTCCGGACGATTTTCCCCGAAATCGCGCTGGCCCAGTTCCCAGGCTGACCGGATGGCGGCCGGCGGAAAGGTTTTGGTGACAGCCACCAACCGCACGGATTCTGGTCGCCGTCCGGCGCGCAGAGCTGCTTCGCCGATGGCGTTCTGCACGCGCTTGAGGTTTTCTGATAGGGTTTGTATGGCGTCCATACGGTTATTGTAAGCCCAATAGACTTAAAAACCAAGAGCCGCCCCGGAGGGGCGGCTCTTCATGTAGATTGCGTACACTGGTGCGCTATTTGTCGCCTGGCTCGAGAACCTTGTCTACGATGCGATATTCGGCAGCCTGTTGCGCGGTCATGTAGTAATCGCGGTCGGTCAATTTATCAATCTGTTCCTGGGTCAAGCCCGTGTGCTTGAGCAGGATGACATTGAGCAGATCACGCATCCGCAGAATCTCTTTGGCCGCGATTTCAATGTCAACAGCCTGCCCCTGAACACCGCCGAGGGGCTGGTGCAGGTGGATGGTGGCATGGGGGAGGGCGTAGCGGCGGCCTTTAGCGCCTGCCGTCAACAAGATCGTCGCCATGCTGGCCGTCATCCCCACCGCGATGGTGGAGACAGGCGCCTGAATCAACTGCATTGTGTCGTAGATCGCCAGGCCCGCCGAGATTTCGCCGCCGGGGGAGTTGATGTAGAGTGAAATGTCCCGCTCAGAATCCTCCCGGTCGAGGTAGAGCAATTGCGCCACGATCAGATCGGAAATCTGGGCGTTAATCGGCGTTCCCAGGAAGACGATACGCTCTTTGAACAGCAGGGAGTAGATGTCATACATCCTTTCCCCGCGCCCGGTACTTTCAATAACATACGGAATGCTCATACATTTCCCCTTTCGACCCCTTGGGGACGCGGCGCTCAGGCGGCGTCTGGGGTCGGAGCGGCTGTTGCGGCGTCGGTAGGTTCCGCAGCCGGATCTTCGGACGCCGGCGCAACGTACTCGCCGCGCGCGATCTGTTCCAGCCGTTCCAGCGTTTTTTCTTCCAATACGGTGGAAAACAGATGTTGTCCTAAAGGCGAATCAATCTTCACATTATCTGAAATGGTGGGGTCTTCAAGCCCATTGGCCGTCATGATCTCATTGAACTTATGCACCACTTCATCTTCGTCGGCGGTGATCTGTTCTCGCCGGGCAAATTCACTCAGCACCAGTGAATTTTTGATGCGCGTTTCGGCGCGGGGGAGCATTTGGGTTCGGAACCACTCCATGGTTTGGCCTTGCAGGCGTAGCACATCTTCCAGGGAAATCTTGTTTTCCCGCTTTATCCGCTCCTCGGTCTCTTTGACCAAGTCGTCTAAAGTGTCCTGTACCAGGGCCTGGGGATACTGGATTTGCGCGTGTTCTATGAGTTCCTGAATCAGGGCGTTGCGGTAAGTCTCTCTGGCCTGGTGTTGTTTGTAGTCGCCCATCCGTTGGCGAATGTCGGCCTTCAAGTCTTCCAGAGTCTCGAAGGCCCCCACCGTGCTGGCGAGGGCGTCGTCCAATTCGGGCAGCGCGCGGGTGTATACTTGGTTGACGGTGACTTCCAGATCAACGGTTGCGCCGCGCAAGTCTTCTTCCTCCATATCCTCGGGGAGGGTCAACGTAAGTTCCTTTTTCTCTTGCGCGCTCATACCCACCAGGGCTTGCACGAACTCCAATGAGAGGAACGGCCGCTTGACATCGAGTTGTACCGCAATGTCGTGTTCATCTATGATGAGTTCGTCATCCTGGGCGCCATGCACGTTCAGATTGACTTCGTCTCCCATATCGGCAGGGCGGTCTACCGGCTCAAGGACCGCGTGCTCCTCACGGAACTGCTCCAGAATGGCGGCGACTTCTTCGTCGCTCACCCCCACTTCCTGCCATTCCTTGCGCAGGCTGCGATAATCGCCAAGGGTCACGGTGGGTTCAAGGGGCACCTTGATTTCAAAGGACATCGGCGCGAGCTTGAGGTCTTGCAGCTCGCCCGGTCCATAGGGGTTGATCGCGGCCTTCTCAATAATTTGGGGATAGATGTCGTTGATCAACTGGTCGGCGGCTTCTTGCAACAGGGCCTGCTCCCCCACGTAACGCACGATTCGTTGATAGGGTGCGGCGCCTTTGCGGAACCCAGGGATGTTGATCTTCTGGGCCAATGTCTTCGCTGCGGCGCGTTTTGCCGTTTCGACGGTCTCTGGATCGATTTCAACTGCGAGTACAGCCTCGTGAGTATCGAGGATTTGCTTGCCAGTAACTTCAAACACTCGTCATACCTCCATTTTACAAATCTTCGGGATTATAACACATTTTTAGCAGTTTTACAATCCAAGAAAAGACGCCTACAGGGCTTTATCATTCTCGGCAGGTACAACCTGTCGAGGAGATTTTGCGGCTGAAGCCGCCGGTAAGAAGGCGGTTTTGCGGTGACGGGCGGTAGCCCGTCACCGCAAAACCCCTTTAAGAATCACGACTTTAGCCGTCTCCTATGGCGCAGCGCATCATCCGGCTGGAGAATGATAAGGCCCTGAGACGCCTATGACTCCGCTGAAAAACCTTGGCGCCCGCTGTGTCCTTTGTGGTTTCCTCAAGGGCGTCACCTCTTCACAATAAGTAAATAATTGTTTGACAAAATAAATTTCCGGTGTTAAAATGATAATGTTGATTGTTTTCTCATAAAATCCCAACCGAGTGATGCGCTGACGCGAGAAGCCATCAGGAGAGGCCCTTATGCAGGACACACGACAACAAATCTTAGAAATACTTAAACGGCGAGGCGAAGTGACCGTCCAGGAACTCAGCCAGGAGCTTGCCCTCACCAGCGTCACCGTGCGGCATCACCTGGAAATCTTGCGCTCGGATGGGTACATTACGGAACCGGAGGTACATCGTTCCAATCGTCCAGGGCGCCCGCGTTATACCTATCGGCTCACTTCTACCGCTGCCGATCTCTTTCCTAATAATTACAGCGGATTAGCCGATGTGCTGCTCAATGTATTTGAGGAGTGCGTTTCTCCTGAGCTGTGTGAGCATTTGCTAGACGAAGCCGCCAGACGTTTTGTTATGGAAGCCGGCCCACCCCCTGCTGCGGCTCACGAACGTCTGGATTATACGGTATCCTACCTGAAGCGCTTGGGGTTTGTGGTGCGTTGGGAGGCACAAGCGGCCGGACATTATTGGCTCTATATCAGCAGTTGCCCCTACCATTATGTGGCGCATGCCCATCCTATGACCTGCCAGATTGATATGCGGATGATTCAACAGTTGACCGGCGCGCGCGTCACCAAGGTGCAGGGCCATGCGCACGAAGGCGCTTTGTGCGTTTACGCCGTCGCTTGGGAAAGTGCGCCGTCCGCTTAATGCGAGAAGCGTGCAATCTCACCAGGATTTACACAACCAGATAAAACCTCACCGCAGCGCACTGAGTTGACCGAGATTTTAGTGCGTTTTCGAGTTCTCTCTATGGGTCTGACCCGCCGACGCCCCACACCTCAACCCACGGGACCACTCCCGTTGTATCCGTTTAATCCGTTGATAAAGGATCCGCTATGACCGATATACATTTTGACCGCTTTTACCGCCACACTGATCTGACCGCCATTCTGCACGCTTTTGCCGCGCAATATCCACACCTCGTGCAGGTGGCAAGCCTCGGCAAGAGCTACGAGGGCCGTGATATCTGGCTGGCGACGGTGACGAATACGGCTACCGGTGCGGACGGCGACAAGCCGGCCTTCTGGGTAGATGGCAACATCCACGCCACGGAGCTGTCCGCCTCGACCGCGTGCCTGTACCTGCTCCACAAGCTGGCGACAGGCTACGGCGCAGACCCCGACCTCACGCGGCTGCTGGACACGCGCGCCTTCTACATCTGCCCGCGCGTCAACCCTGACGGCGCGGAGTGGGCGCTAGCGGACAAACCGCGCTACATCCGCTCCAGCACGCGCCCCTATCCCTACGACGAACAGCCGCTCGGCGGTTTGCTGGAAGAGGACGTGGACGACGACGGGCGCATCCTCACCATGCGCATCCCCGATCCCAACGGGGCGTGGAAGGTCTGCCCGGAAGAGCCGCGCCTGATGATCCGCCGTGCTCCCACCGAAACCGGCGGGCAATACTACCGCCTGCTGCCCGAAGGCCCGGTCCACGATTACGATGGCGTGACAATTCAGGCCGAGGGTATCAAAGAGAAGCTCGATCTCAACCGCAACTTCCCGGCCGGGTGGCGGCAGGAATACCAGCAGAGCGGCGCCGGCCCGTTCCCCACCTCCGAGCCGGAGGCGCGTGCGACGGTGGCCTTCATCACATCTCATCTCAACATCACCGGCGGGATAGCCTTCCACACGTTCAGTGGCGTGCTGCTGCGTCCCTTCGACGACCGCGACGACAAGGAGATGCCCATCGAAGACCTGTGGACGTTCCAGAAGATCGGCGCGCAGGGCACGGAAATGACGGGCTATCCCAACGTCTCTGTCTACCATGACTTCCGCTACCACCCCAAAGAGGTCATCACGGGCGGCTTCGATACCTGGCTGTACGACCACATGGGGATGTTCGCCTGGACGATTGAGATTTGGAGTCCACAGCGACAGGCGGGCATCACGGATTACAAGTTCATTGACTGGTATCGGGAGCATCCGCTGGAAGACGATCTCAAGATGCTCAAGTGGAGCGACGAGGTGTTGGAAGGCAAAGGCTATGTGACCTGGTATCCGTTCGAGCACCCGCAGCTTGGGCCGGTGGAACTGGGGGGCTGGAATCAGCTTCACGCCTTCCGCAATCCCCCGCCGCAATTCTTGGAGAAGGAAATCGCGCCGTTGGTGGACTGGGCGATCTGGCACGCGCAGATTTCGCCCAAACTGGAGCTGTACGAGGTCAAAGTCACGCCGTTGGGCGGCGACGCCTACCATCTCCGCCTGGTGGTCCACAACACCGGCTGGCTGCCGGCCTACGTGACGAAGAACGCCGTGGAAAAGAAGATCGTGCGCGGCGCCATCGCCGAAATTGAATTGCCGGAAGGCGCGACGCTCGAAACCGGCAAGCCCCGCGAGGAGTTGGGGCAACTTGAGGGCCGTGCATACAAGCATCTCTACTTTGAGGATGACTACACCGACGACCGGGCCAAAGTCGAATGGGTCGTGCGCGCTCCGCAGGGCAGCGTGGTAAAGCTGACCGCGCGGCACGACCGGGCGGGGAAGGTCACGACGGAAGTGTTGCTCAAGTAGCGTGTGCGCGTGCGCTGCGGGGCCGGACCCGAAAGCCGTGATCCTTGTTCTCGCCCCCAAAAATGCCTGCTTGCGGTTAGATTTTGAGGAGTGAATGATCAAAAAGGCCAAGCCTATTCATTGGACACTTCTGGCCCTGTTATTACTGGCCTTCGCCTTGCGCGTGATCGGGATTACCCAAGTCCCGCCGGGCCTGAGCGGCGACGAAAGTATGAACGGCGCCGATGCCCAGGATGTGTGGGGCGGGGATCCCTTGCCGGTCTTTTTTCCCACCAACTACGGACGTGAAGCTTTTTTCCTCTACCTGATGGCGCTCGGCGCCAGGGTGTGGGGCGTCAGCGCGTTGACCATCCGTCTGCCGGCCATTCTTTGCGGAATGGCCGGGCTGGTCTTTACTTACGTCCTGCTCAAACGGTTGTGGAATGAGCGCGTCGCTCTGCTCACGCTGGCACTGTTGAGCGTCTCGTTTTGGCCGATTTTTACCAGCCGCGTGGGGCTGCGCGCCGTCTCGCTTCTCCCCTGGGAGGCCTTGGGGCTTTACGCGCTGTGGCGCGGGTTGCGCGAGCGCCGCTGGGTGTGGTGGGGCGTGACCGGTCTGTCTCTGGGCATCTTGACCTATACGTACATCCCCGGTCGCTTCTTTGCTGTGGTCCCGTTGACATGGCTGGGCGTCTGCGCCGTGTTGGGAAAGTCGCGCCCCTGGGAGGGCGCTGCGCGGGGGAAAGTCTGGGGCGGTTTGCTGCTCGCCGCCGGCCTGGCCCTGCTCATCTTCGCCCCGTTTGGTCGCTTCATTGCGCAACACCCGGAACAGGCCAATCAACGGATTCAGGAGTTAAACGGCGTTTTGCAACAACTCAGAGCCGGAAATTTCCGCCCGGCCTGGCAATCCATCTACAAAACCCTGGGGATGTTTACCTTTCAGGGCGAGCGCGATTGGTATTATAACGTCTCCGGTCGCCCGCTCTTTGATGGGATCACCGGGATGTTCTTTTACGCCGGCGTGTTGCTGGCGCTCTTCCGGCTGCGTGAGCCGCGCAGCCAACTGCTCTTGATCTGGGCCGGCGTCATGCTCGCGCCCAGTATGCTGGCCGTGGGCGCGCCGTCTGTCTTGCGGGCGACCGGCGCGCAAATTCCCCTCTACGTTTTCCCGGCCTTAGCCTGCGACGCGTTGTGGCGCCGGCTTGATGCGTATGCCGCCCGTCACCCCGCCGCCGGGCTGCTGCGACTTCAACGCCACTTCGGGTGGATCGCGGCCCTGGGCCTGGGCCTCGTCGCCCTGCGAGATGGACAGGCGTATTTCGTCCAATGGGCGCAGGAACCGCGCACGCGCGAAATTTACCGCGCCGGTCTCGCGCAAATCGGCGCGGCCCTGGACGCGCACATGCCGTTGCCAGACAATGCCCAGGTGTTTGTTGGCTGCGACTACGCCGCCGATCTATGCCGGGACATGGTGCGCTTCCAGACTCGTTACACCGGCCCCATCCACTGGTTCGTAGGGCGGCACGCGCTGATCTTCCCCCAAACAGCCAGCGGCGCGGGGGATGTGTTTTATTTCTTGGGCGATGCGTTGCCGCCCGACGCTATCCTCCACCCCTGGCGTCAAATGGGCGATGGGTTCACCGCGCCCCGCGCGCGCAATGGCGCGTTTGAATCGGCCGTTATGCACATCCCGGCAGAGCGCCGCTCCCAACTCCCTTGGACGCCTGAATCGCCGTTGGCAGGGCAGTTTCAGAATGGGATTACCCTGCTGGGCTATGATCTCCCGTCGGAGGCGGCGCGAGGACAGGAGGTTATGTTGATAGTTTACTGGCGCGCGCCAGACATCCTTGACGCAGCGGGCAATGCGCCACTGTGGTTTCACCTCAGACTCAAAGATGCTCAAGGGAATGTCTGGGACGAGCGGGCCAATCTGCTCCCTTATCAGCCGTGGGATTGGGCGGCCGGCGATGGGGTCGCGCAAACCATCGGCTTCCCGATTCCGCCGGACGCCCCCCCCGTCGCCCTGTACCTGGATTTTGGCTTGGAGCAAGCGGGACACCCATTGTCCTACATCCCGGCTGCCGGGGAGGTGACGACTGCCGCGACGCTCGGTCCGCTTCAGGCAACCGGCGCGCCGGTAACGCCGCCGCCGGATTCGGCTACACGCCTGGGATTGGCAGGCGAGATCGCTCTGGGGGATGTACTGATGATCGGTATGGCCCGCCCCGGTGAACGCTTGAGCACGACGCTGCACTGGTACGCGCTGGCAGCGCCTCGCGCTGATTACGCCCTGCGCTTTCAATGGCGGCAGGGCGACTGCGCCGGGCCGGTCGTGCATACGGAGAGTGCGCCGTTGTTGCTTGACCTTTATCCCACCTCGCGCTGGCAGCCCGGCGAGTCCTTGCGCAGCACTCACGCTCCGATTATCCCCAGGGAGCTGGCGCCCGGCCAGTACGGGGTCGCGCTGGATTTAGTCCCCGTATCGCAAGCCGAGGCCGCGCCGCCATCTGTTGCCACCGCCTGTTATCCCCTGATCTTGAGTGGGCGCATACCATTGCTTACCGTCCCCGCTATTCCCTATCCGCACCGGCAAATGCTTTCGGACGGTATCCAGTTGTTGGGCTATGATCTTGCGCCGCCGGGGCCGCTGCATCCAGGCGACTCCGTCCAAGTCACGCTATACTGGCAGGCGACCGCGGCGCCCAGTACCGGCTACACCGTCTTTGTCCACCTCTACCGGCCGGATGGACAACTGGCCGGGCAACACGACGGGCCTCCTTGTGAAGGGGAGTGCCCCACATTCTCGTGGGTGACCGAGGAAATCTTGGTGGATACGCATCGTTTCACTATTGATTCCACTGCCTCGCCCGGCGATTATCGCCTGGGGGTGGGGATGTACAGCCCGACCTCGTTGGAACGCCTGCCCATCCCT